>NZ_MPRL01000007.1:0-75075 GCF_002020875.1 Solemya pervernicosa gill symbiont
CTTCTTCGTCGTCCGCTCGCGCTCTCAACTACGAATATGCAGACGGCGTCGACTATCGCGGACTAACCGCCTTCGCTTCGCTATCCATGGCGGTCAGCGTCGGTATGTTTGGGCACATCTGTCACCTCGTGACGGGTTGACACCCAACAAGCTTTACCGTAAACCCTATGCATGGCCGTTCTATCGACTATATAGCCCTGTAGATCGCTCTCTCTGACGACACCATCTCGCACCCTGGAAAGGATCAAATCAGTTGATTAAAAAAGTTCTTATTGCCAATCGGGGTGAGATCGCGGTGCGTATTGTACGCGCCTGTGCCGAAATGGGGATCAAATCGGTCGCCATCTACGCCGAAGCAGACAGAAATGCGCTGCATGTAAAAAAAGCTGACGAGGCCTATTCGCTCGGCCCCGACACCGTCGCTGGCTATCTGAACGTACACCGCATCGTCAATATCGCCGTCGAGTCGGGTTGTGACGCGCTCCACCCCGGCTACGGTTTCCTCTCCGAGAATCCCGAACTCTCTGCCGCCTGTGCGAGGCGCAACATTCGCTTTATCGGCCCCAAGGCGGAAGTCATCAGCCGCATGGGCGACAAGACCGAAGCACGCAAGACAATGATCTCCGCCGGCATTCCTGTCACCCCCGGCAGTGAAGATAACCTCTCCAGCGTCGATGAGGCGCTCACACTGGCTGAGAAGATCGGTTACCCAGTCATGCTTAAGGCGACCTCTGGCGGCGGTGGCCGTGGTATTCGTCGCTGCGACGATGCCGAATCGCTCACCAGCAACTACGACCGTGTCATCTCCGAGGCGACCAAGGCATTCGGTAGTGCCGAGGTCTTCATGGAAAAGTGCGTCATCAACCCGCGTCACATCGAGGCACAGATTCTGGCCGACAGCCACGGCAGCGTAGTGCACCTGTTCGAACGCGACTGTTCGATTCAGCGTCGCCACCAAAAACTGATCGAGATCGCCCCCTCGCCACAGCTCAATGAAGAACAACGTCAACAGATCGGTGACTATGCGGTGGCCGCCGCCAAGGCCGCTGGATATGAGAACGCTGGAACGGTCGAGTTCCTGATGGACAGCGAAGACAACTTCTACTTCATGGAGATGAACACCCGCCTCCAGGTCGAACACTGCGTCACCGAACAGATCACCGGTATCGACATTGTGCAGGAGCAAATTCGTATCGCCGCAGGTCTGGCGCTGCGTTATGAGCAGCATGAGATCACCCGTCGTGGCTGGGCGATGGAGTTCCGTATCAATGCTGAAGACCCGAAAAACGACTTCATGCCAAGCTTCGGTCGCATCACCCGCTACTTTGCACCGGGTGGTCCCGGCGTGCGTACCGACGGTGCGATCTATACCGGTTACGAAATCCCCCCCTACTACGATTCGATGTGCGCCAAGCTGATCGTCTGGGCGCTCGACTGGGATGAGATGCTCAACCGTACCCAGCGTGCGCTCAACGATATCGGCGTCTTCGGCGTAAAGACCACCATCCCCTATCATCTGGAGATCCTCGGCTCGGCCGACTTCCGTAGTGGACGCTTCGATACCGGCTTTGTTGAGAGCCACCCCGAGTTGATCAACTACTCGACACGACAACGCCCACGCGAGCTGGCTGCTGCCATTGCCGCAGCCATCGCCGCCAACATGGGGCTTTAACCATAGTTATGAATAACCGGAGAGGCTTCGATGCCAAAGGTTGAGATTACCGACACCATCCTGCGCGACGCGCACCAGTCACTGCTGGCAACCCGCATGCGCACCGAACATATGTTGCCGATCTGTGAGCGGCTCGACCGTGTCGGTTACTGGTCACTCGAGGTCTGGGGCGGAGCCACCTTCGATGCCTGCATCCGTTTTCTAAAAGAGGATCCGTGGGAACGGCTACGCACCCTGCGTGAAGCACTGCCCAACACCCGCCTGCAGATGCTGCTGCGTGGACAGAATCTGCTCGGCTACCGCCACTATTCAGACGATGTAGTGCGCGCCTTTGTCGATCGCTCAGCCGATAACGGCATCGACGTCTTCCGCATTTTCGATGCACTGAACGACACCCGCAATCTGCGCACCGCGATCGAGTCGGTGAAGGCCGTCGACAAACATGCACAGGGGGCGATCTGCTATACCACCAGCCCGCTGCACACCACCGAGACCTTCGTCAGCATGGCCAGGGAGCTGGAATCGATGGGCTGTGACTCGATTGCGATTAAGGATATGGCCGGCCTGCTCACACCGATGGTCACCGCCGATCTAGTCGCCGCCCTGCGTGACGCGGTTGACCTGCCACTGCACCTGCACAGCCACGCCACCGCGGGTCTCTCCGAGATGTGCCAGCTCAAGGCGATCGAGAACGGCTGCTATCGCATCGACACCGCCATCTCTTCAATGGCCAGCGGTGCCAGCCACTCGCCCACCGAGAGCATGGTGGCCGCCTTCCGCAACACCGAATACGACACTGGCCTCGACCTCACCCTGCTACAGGAGATCGGTTTCTACTTCCGCGAGATCAGAAGGCACTACCACCAGTTCGAGAGTGACATGACTGGACTCGACACCCGCGTACAGGTCAATCAGGTTCCGGGCGGCATGATCTCAAACCTCTCTTCACAACTAAAAGATCAGGGTGCACTCGATCGCATCAATGAGGTTCTGGACGAGATACCACGGGTACGCGAAGACCTCGGTTTTCCACCGTTGGTCACCCCCTCATCACAGATTGTCGGTACCCAGGCGGTCCTCAACGTTGTTACCGGCGAACGCTACAAGACCGTCACCAACGAGGTGAAAAACTACCTACTCGGCCACTACGGCAAGGCACCGGGCGAGATTAACGAAGAGGTTCGCAGTGCCGCCATCGGTGATGAGAAGATCATCGATTGCCGACCCGCAGACATTCTCTACGATGAGATGGACAAACTACGTGGTGATATCGGTGAGCTGGCGAAGAGTGACGAAGACCTGCTCATCTACGCCATGTTCCCCGAGATCGGCAAAACCTTCCTTGAGGAGCGCGAGGCCGGTACACTCACGCCCGAAACGCTTGAGCAACACCCCGATGATGCGCCGGGTGCGGTCTGTTTTGCACCGACCGAGTTCGCCATCACACTACACGGCGAGACCTACCATATTAATGTAACGGGTGCCGGCAAGTGGGATCAGGAGCAGCGCCCCTTCTACATGTCGATTGATGGCGTGCCGGAGGAGCTGATGATCGAGAGCCTCGGCGAGATGGTCTCACTCACCCCCGGCGGCCCCGGCAAGACCGGTGTGGCCGACAAGGGAACCAGCAAACGGTTACGCGCCACCGAGCCCGGCCACGTGAAGACCTCGATGCCCGGCACCATTGTCGATGTACTGGTCAGTGAGGGTGATGAGGTCGCCGCTGGCGATCCACTGTTGATCACCGAGGCGATGAAGATGGAGACCGAGGTACAGGCTCCAATTACCGGCACCATCAAGGCGGTCCACATCAAAAAGGGCGACAGCGTTAATCCCGACGAAGCACTGATTGAAATTGAATAAGAGAGTTAAAGAAGTAAGCAATGACCACTGAGAGAAAGATTGTCCTCGGCTCTACCTCGCCCTTTCGTAAAGCACTGCTCGACAAACTCGGCATCCACTTCGAGACCGACTCACCCGATGTCGATGAGAGTCGTCTTGAGGATGAAACGCCTGCGGCACTGGTGGCACGCCTCTCACGCGCCAAGGCCGAAGCAGTCGCCGAGCGCCATAGTGATGCACTGATCATCGGCTCCGATCAGGTGGCAGTGCTGGGCGATGAGATTCTCGGCAAACCGGGTGATCATGAGCGCGCCATGCAGCAGCTCACGGCGGCCTCGGGAAAACACGTCACCTTTCTCACCGGCCTCTGCCTCTACGATTCAGCTTCAAAACAGGCTCAGGAGATCGTCGTTCCCTTCTATGTCACCTTCCGTGATCTAAGCGAATCAGAGATCAACAACTACCTCAAACGTGAACAGCCCTATAACTGTGCCGGCAGCTTTAAGTCGGAAGCGCTCGGTATCGCCCTGTTTGAGAAGATGGAGGGCGAAGATCCCAACGCCCTGATCGGCCTGCCACTGATCAAATTAATTGCCATGCTCGGTAACAGCGGCGTGCGCGTAATTTAGTCTCTGCTCTTTAATTAAAACAATAAAGAAAAATCACATGACCACGCTATACGGAATTAAAAACTGCGATACGGTAAAAAAAGCACGCAAGTGGTTCGAGACCAACGGTATCGACTACACCTTCCACGATTTTCGTGCCGACGGCATCAATAAAAAACTGATCGATGGCTGGGCCAAATCGGTCGACTGGGAGCTATTACTTAATCGTCGCAGTACCACCTGGCGTCAGCTTGATGAACAAGATCGCGACGGTCTTAACAAGACAAAAGCTGTGGCACTACTTATTGAACACCCCACTCTCATCAAGCGCCCTGTACTCGATCACGACGGCGCGATACAGATCGGCTTCAAGGATAGCGATTACGCTAGCCTGTTTGGTCTCTGACAAGGAAGCGATATGAGCGACACCCTCGAACTCGCCAAGGCGTTAATCAGCAGTCCATCTGTCACTCCCGATGATGCCGGATGCCAGCCAATGCTTATCGAACATCTTCAGGCACTCGGTTTCAAGATTGAACCGATGCGCTTTGGTGAAGTTGATAACCTCTGGGCACGTCGTGGCGATAGCGGCCCCCTCTTCTGCTTTGCCGGTCATACCGACGTGGTACCAACCGGTCCCGTCGAGCGCTGGCAACACGCACCGTTCGATGCCGTGGTTGAAGGTGACATGCTGCACGGTCGCGGTGCTGCCGATATGAAGGGCCCCATCGCTGCCTTTACTACCGCACTGGAACGTTTTGTCGCCAACCACCCTGAGCACAACGGTTCAATATCACTACTGATCACCAGTGATGAAGAGGGGCCAGCGACTGATGGTACCGTCAAGGTCATTAACACTCTGGAGGCACGCGGCGAGAAGATCGACTGGTGTCTGGTGGGTGAACCGACCAGCACCGCCAGGGTCGGTGATGTCGTTAAGAACGGTCGTCGTGGCTCACTCAACGGCAAGCTAGTCATCAAAGGTATCCAGGGGCATGTCGCCTACCCGCATCTGGCAAAAAACCCGGTCCATAACGCCGCACCCGCACTGGCCGAGTTGGCCTCAATCGAGTGGGACAGAGGCAACGACTACTTTCCACCCACCAGTTTCCAGATCTCCAACATCGAGGCGGGTACCGGCGCAACCAATATCATTCCCGGCGAGCTGAGCCTGCTGTTCAACTTCCGCTTCTCAACCCAACAGAGCGATGCCGGTCTACGTGAGAAGGTCGAAACGATTCTCAACAACCACCAGCTCGACTACGAAATTGAGTGGTCGCTCTCCGGTAACCCCTTCATCACCGAGGGTGGTGCACTGCTAGAAGCAACCCGTAGTGCCATTAAGTCGAGCTGTGGATACGAGCCCGAGATCAACACTGCGGGCGGCACATCCGATGGCCGTTTTATCGCGCCAACTGGCGCGCAGGTACTCGAACTTGGCCCACTCAACGCCACCATCCACAAGGTCAACGAACAGGTCTCAGTCAGCGATCTCGACAAACTCTCCGAGATCTATGAACAGATCCTGATTGAGCTACTGAGCAAATAGCACAGAGAAGACTAAAGTAAAAAACAGTTCGGCCGTTATACCTCTCTGAGAATGTCCAACTTGGCAGAGGTATCCGTCATGGCCATAGAGCAGCTCCCCTCCGCACAGCAAGCTGTGCAGCGTCGCCCAGCACCACCTGTTTCAGCATCGCCCCCCGGAAAACCTGAATCTGAACGTGAACGACTGCCGGTACCCGGCAATCCACGTGCGCTGGAGAACCGTCCAGATGTCGCCTGCGGCCGAATACCGGTCGCAATCCCCCCTCTACCCACTGCCCTCCCTGCACAAGCTCCAGCAACGTTCACTGCCGAGAGCAATCCGGATGCATTGCCTGCTGAGGGAGAAGTGCAGCTTGATGAGAACTACCGCTTCTATGCCAACTTTCTGCGCCAGATTCTCGATCTGAATGAGGGAGCCGGCGAATTTGAGTCGTTTGATCTCTCTGCCGAGACGCAGATCTTCGAATCGACCGATATCACCATCTTCGCTGCCGACTCGGTGATTGAGATTGAGTATGTCCGATTTGAAGCCGTGTCGATCGATATCGAGATGAGCGAGGATCGACTTAGTGTTTCGATAAACCGCACCGAGTTTGAACAGTTCTCGCTACGTCAAAGCAGCAATATCGAGCAGCCGGTACGACGCGCCGATCCACTGGCACTCGATCTGGATGGAAACGGTATCCAGACCACCGGGATTGAGAATGGGGTGAACTTCGATATCAATGCCGATGGCATTCTCGACCGCACCAGCTTTATCACCGGCAACGATGCAATGCTCGCCTTTGATCGTAATGGCAATGGACATATTGATGATGGTCGTGAACTCTTCGGCGATCAGAACGGCCACGAAAACGGCTTTATGGCACTCGCCGATTACGACAAAAACGGTGATGGACGCATCGATCGCAAGGATGAGATATACAGCAAGCTAAAACTACTGCAGATCGACAACAGCAACAGACAGACGCTCAGGGGACTCTACGAGGTAGGCATCTCGGGCATCTCCCTGAATGCAAAAAACACTTTCCAGCTACTCAACAACGGAGATGTAATCAGCCAGCTTGGTCAGTTCAGCAGAGAGGACGGTAGTATAGGAGTAGCTGCCGATCTGTTATTGGGGTTCAGGTAGAGTTATGGTGTGGCCTCGGATTAAAACATATTGCACAGTAGGCGGGTGATTTCAATCGAGTCTGACCCTTTTGGTTTCTGCGTATTATTATTCTGGAGCTTGTAGCGCTTTATCAGGTTCTTCGAGCTGTACTGCCGTTTACAATCTGGTTCGTTACGAGAACTCATCGCTTCCGATCTTTGTAAGCCTGACTTCGATGGTCACCGCCGCGTGCAAGAGGCTGCACACGACGTTCAAGAAGCCGCTCGACCTCCATAACGAAGTGTTCACTACCCAGAGCCCAACCCTTTTGGGTGGATTGGCGTATCTCTTCAAGGGTCTTCTCATCAAGGTGCGTGGAAAATAGCTGGCGATAGGCGGACTCACGCTTGACTGCTGAATCACCAAGACCGAGATAGAGTTTATGAGGCGTTAGCAGCTTATCGTGTTTTCCTAGTGCATTAGCTGCATAACTCGACCATGGATACTCGCCAGGATGAGAAACCATGTGAGCCCTGACTGGATTTAGTTCAATATAGCGATGGCATGTAAACAGATAGCGGTCACTATCAATTAGCGTGGCCTTATAGCGCCCTTCCCACAATGTACCCGTCCGCTGATAGATTGCATTGAAATACTGTACATAACGTCGCCCAACCGACTGCATTGTCTTGGCAATGCTCTCCTCTTCAACAGGTGTCAGAAGCAGGTGGAGATAATTGGTCATGAAAACCCATGCATGAATGTGGCATCCAGGACGGTTAGAGGCTTTATATAGATGGTGTCGAAAGCATGCATAATCTTCATCAGCGACGAAGATAGGATTGCGGTTGTTCTCACGTTGGATAACGTGCTGAGGCTGCCCTGAGAATACATAGCGTGGCAATCGCGGCATTTTCTACCTCCATGTAGTCTGCCTGTCTATTTGCTCACTTCTGGAGCTGCTATATAGAATATCGCTCTGACGGGTGATTTCAATCGAGTCTGACCCTTTTGGTGTTCACTGGAAATAATCGACTCCTCACTCTGCCAGAAAGGACAGCAGATCTGTCTGGTGAGCGATCACCTTCCAGGCATCGCCCTCTTTTCGAAATACCGTTGATGAACGGATGCTCACCTCTTCAGCCTCACTATCCACTTCATTTTCACCACTCTCCACGCAAGTGATCAGCGCCATGTCCGTTCCGACCACCGTATTCAACTGCTTTGGATTGACTCGACCACCAAGTTTCAGCGAACCGACATGGTCCCACATCGGTTCTAGCTTCTCCCAGCCGAGCAGATAGAGTCCATCAGGCCCCATATAGGTGCAGTCACCTGCATGCGACCACGCATTTTTCATTGGTCCAGCATCGCCGGAAAACAGCACATTTAACGCCTCATAAAAACCTGATACTGCGGCTGCAACATCTGCTTCGCCTGTCATAATAATCTTCCTGGTAGGTATTGATATTTAATAGCTTCTAATGATCGCACCCCAGCATAGCAACGAGCATAGGCGCAGATGCAAGACTCAGTGGATCACTGATCTACCACTAGAGAGACACAAGAGCGTGTCAATGTACGGTACTTTTCATCTCGGTGTTCGCATGACCGACAACGGGAAAGATTATCTCCATCGATGGCTTCGCAGCTGGCTGGGGTGCAAGTGAGTTGTAGGGCGTGGGTGCTGGTCTTGCATAGGAAACTACGCCGATGGTGTTATCGTCATATAGGTTGACCACTGTAAAGCCAAAGTAGGTTCCATCCTCTGGAGCCCACTTGCTAATGAGTTTGCTACCGGCGTTACCAGCGATCACCTGTGTCACATTCTGCCTGGGGCCGAGCTTATCTGTATACAACCACTGGTGGGAGTGAGCACTGAAATAGCCAGAAAATTTCGGTGTCTCACTGAAGAGTTTCAGGAGCGAATCACCCAGCGTGTAAGGTGCCGTATTGTGGACGATGTCGTGTGGACCGGGATTATCCAACACCAGCGGTTTATGCGCCAGCACGACGATTCTCTTGATATTTGGGTTATTCGATGCCTTGACCAAATCTCTTTCTACCCAATGAAGTGGTGCCCAGCTAGGCACTGTCTTTTCGGGCAATCTCGGGTTGGAAACCGTTGAAAGAGAATCAGTATTCAACAGTATATAGTGGACGCCTGTATTTATATCATCAAAGGAGTAGGTCAGAGTTTGATTGTTGTCTTCTGCAAGGAGATCGCGTTTCATCTCCTCCTTTCCTGAAGGTCCGTTGTCTGCTCTGACGAATTGATTGGTTTCCACCCAGGTGATCCACGCGGCAAGATTGGCGGATTCTGGATACTCGACTTTGTCACCGGAACTATTCTTTTTAGAGGCATCCGTTTCGTGGTTACCAGGAAGAGGTATGAACTCTATTCCACTAGCTGAGAAATTACTGCTGTCGTACAGCTCCTTCCAGGCATTGAGCTCCTTGGTAACAGACGCCCCCCATCAGACTTCATGCCGAGAACTAAATCACCGGCAAAAAAGAAGTGCTTCGGCTTGACAGGAAGGGCTTGAATATCCTCGAAGGTTTGCAGAAACTGAGCGACATTGGCTGTGCTCGGCGCCAGATTTTCCACTCCACTACCCACTCGGTTGCAGCCGACATAGGCGAAACTACTAAGCAGTTCTCGTGCCTCTGCGGTTATGGGAGCGATCCATGCTGCTAGTGCAATGCATGTCAATGGTGCTGCTCGCAGGGCTCTCTTGAGTTTCATACTATCTCACAAGGTATTTATTGGGCTGAAGCAAACAGGAGGGTATTGCCCCTCTTTAGACCATCGCATTACGCAGCAACAGGTTGGTGTGGACCACCTTGCGTGCCAGAATCTTGGCCAGATTACGCATCACGTTGTAACCATCCTCATGGTTACGATCGAGCAGTTCGAGTAGCGCGGCACAATCGATCTTAAGCAGCTCGATATCTTCGAGGGCCGTAGCACGGGCACTACGACGGTAGTCATGCACCAGCGCCATCTCACCAAACACCTCATTTTCCAGCGCCTGATCGAGCTCTTCGGTCACCGTCTCACCAATCGTGGTGAGTTCAAGCGCAACACGACCGTGAGGAACGATATAGATCTCCTTACCCTTGGTACCACGATCAAAGATCTCGATCCCGCTCAGATAGTGTGTCGGTATGCAGATGGCGGCTATCTTCTCAATCAGTGAAGCCGTCATCCCCTGAAAAAGCTCATTTGCAGCCAGCGCCTTGGTGATATCCATATTGCCCCTCGTATCGATCTTGTTGTTAGTTATTGCATCGCATAATACCAGTAGAACGACCGATGTGTGATAACCCTGTATAAGCCCCCACACCTGAGCCGATCACCCTCAACTTTGATACCATCTACCAAATAACAACTAATGAAGAAGAGAAGCATGAACATCATCAACTGGATTAAGAGATTTCCCCTCGTCTCATTCGCCTATCTGCTCACAGCCCTCTGTACCAGCTTCGCCCTCTATAATCTCTACGATGGTAGTCGTGCCGAGTTCTGGCCCAACGTCACCGGCAAGGTCACCGGCTTTGTCTCAGCCACACAGGGAAAGAATCAGAATGGAGTCACGGCAGGCTACCGTGGGAAGGCAGAGTATCTTGCAGTTGATAGCCACCGGATCGCCTATCGCTATTCGCTGATGGAGAACTCTTACACGGGACTCGACATAGCACCCAATAATCAACAGATCACCGCGGGAAATAGCATCACCGTCCACTACAATCCGCACAACCATCAGGAGAGCCGACTCGCACTCCTTATCAACTGGCACATGGTGTTGATGTGGCTCGGTTATGCCGCGTTGTTTGCCATCGCGGGCTGGCGCTGGCATCGCTTTCTTATCCGAAATAACTAGCGACTTAAGACAAGCTGACTGGACGACCACGACACACCGTCACCCTTCCCTTCTGAGACCAGATATTCACGACGTTCAGCTCTGCGTAAGACGGTCTATAACAACACCGATGTCGCTCAGAAACCCCAGCTCACTTGATCTATGACAAAGCAATTCCACACATAAACAAGGTTAATTGCCTCTTCATCTGCGGCACAGAGAGAGGCCAGTTATGAACAGGGTTCCAGGTGAGTGTTTAACCACACCTTTAGGAGCCTCAGATGTCTTCCCTCCCGACTGTCTCGCCGGACAAGCAACACTCATTACTAACACTGATAGCCCCACTATTACTTCTGGCCGCAGCATTCGGCCTAATAGGTGCAGCCAACACCTTCGGCAGTCGTTTGATTGCAGATGAAAGCACTCTCAACGCACTCTTCCACCTGACATCGACACTACTCTGGATCAGCGGTGCCTTTCTGCTAATTCGCCTGATTGATGCGGTGGTCTGGCAGCGTTTAATGGTGGCACATGGCTATCACGCACCGCGTCTGCTGCGTCAAATCATCGCTGCACTAATCTGGTTCTGGGCCGCCTGCGGCGTAGTGAGTCTCGTCTATGGCCTATCACTCACCACCTTGATAGCGGCATCCACCGTCTCGATGGGTGTAGCTGGTTTCGCCCTGCAACGTCCCATTCTGGACGCCTTTTCAGGCATAGTGCTGGCACTGCAAAGACCGTTTGAGATCGGCGATTGGCTACTGGTCGATGAAGAGTCCGGGGTTGGTCGAGTAACGGAGATGAACTGGCGGGCCGTGCATCTTGTGACTCCGAATGAGGTCACTCTGGTGGTACCCAATGGCCACTTCACCAGCAACCAGGCAGTACTCTATTCGCGCCCACAACAGTTCTTCCGCGATGAGATCAAAGTGACGCTGCCATATAACGTCACCACTCACCAGGGACAACGCATTCTGCTCGGAGCCGTTAATCAGATTGATGAGATAGCGGCCATACCTCGTAACTCGATCATCAGCATCGCTGACTACACCGAACGCGGCATCCTGTGGCGCATCTTGTACTGGTGCCCAGACGCAGGACGTGTGCCGGTTTTCCGCTTCAAGGTGCATCAAAACATTCTGCGTAACCTTCACTACGCAGGCATCGAAGTCCCCATACCGAAACTCGATCTTCGTCGTATCCCTGCACGGCCCGAACAGAGCGATGAATTTAGCGACATCGATCCGCTCATCCTGCACATCCCTATTTTTGTAGTATTTACAAAAGAGGAGTTACGCCAGCTATCGACCCAGTCAAACAACCGATTAGCCCATGCAGGAACACCTCTGCTTCGCCAGGGTGAAGCCGGTGATTCACTCTTCATCCTGCGTGAAGGCATGTTGGAGGTACGCAAGGCCAAGGAGGGACAAGCAGAAACCGTTGTGGGACGTATTCAACCGGGGGATTTCTTCGGCGAGATGTCGCTGCTGCTCGGTGAGCCAAGGTCAGCCACGGTTGTGCCGATTGTCGACTCGATGATCATAGAGATCTCCCGCGACACCATGACCCAGATGATGCAGGGGCGCCCCGAACTGGCCAACTATCTCGCTGAGCTACTCGCCGAACGTCAGGCCGACTCAGCTGCGAAGATTGCATCGGCACAAATAGACGATGTAGAGCAGCAGCCTCAATCTATCCTGGAGCAGACGCTTATTCGCATCAGAGCCCTCTTCAGCCTGGGGTAGTCACACGCAAGCGCGGTCTCTGATCGGTGAGGCCAGGGTAAAGGAGAGGGGCGCACAGCGATTTGTGCTGCTAACGATTATCCGATCACGATAAATGGACTGTTCAGATAACCGCGCCTCACTCCTTCGACAACGGCGCAAATCCTCGCCGCAGTGTATTTTCGGTGATCGTGCGCAGCTCCATCGCTGACCGCCATGGATAGCGAAGCGAAGGCGGTTAGTCCGCGATAGTCGACGCCGTCTGCCTATTCGTAGTTGAGAGCGGGAGCGAACGACGAGGATGCCCAAAACATGCTTCCGCAAAAATAGCGACTCCCCGCATAGCGGTCTCGATGGTGGGGTGATGCTGCATCAGCAACTGCACACAGCGTTCAAAACAGCGATCGGTCTGCCACTTCGTTCCCCAAACGGGGACGGACCAGTGCTGTTGACTGGCAACCACCGTCTCATAATCCCAGTAGGCACCACGCACCAGCCGCACCGTCACCGGCGCTCCCCGTTCACGGGCCCACTCAATCAATTCATGAATGGTCTGCTCGGCATCACGCAGATAGCTCTGAATAGCAATCCCCACATCAGCCCAGTCGCGTAACTCAGGTTCCATTAATAGCTCTCTAAACACCCCCAGAGTAATCTCCTTGCTCTCATACTGTTCCATATCGATAGTGACAAAGGCGCCGTTGCGACGAGCCTTGAGCAAGATAGGACGCAATCGCTCAGAGAGCGCCTCGATACCACCCTCAGGATCGAGGCAGGTGAGCTGTGAATAGAGTGAAGAAACTTTTAATGAGAGCGACTGCCGGGGAGAGTATCGTCTGTTACTTCTATCCAGTAACGATACCTCATCCCACTTATCAACACGTCCCTTGAGCTGGCCGATCAACGCTAGATAGGCCTGTTGGTATTCAACGGCCTCGACCTCACTCACCGTCTCCTCACCCAACAGGTCGATGCTGAAGTTCATCCCCCGTTGACGCAGTTTCCTGGCGCTCTTGAATACCTCACCCGCATCGCTGCCACCCATGAAACGGCGAGCCATACTTAGCATGGAGATGCGCACCGCCTTTGCAATCAGACGTGAGGTTATACCCTCATCTGAACTGGGCAGATCCCATCTGCCCAAACCCAGCAGCGCCAAATCGTCCTTAGTAAAATATTCGCGTAGATGATGAACCAGATCGAGATCATCGGAGAGGGCAGGTAGAAGATCGACAAAACGCAACGCCTGTACACGAAATCGTTCATTTTCCATCAGCCCGGTCAGCAGCCGTTCCATCCACTGTTCAGCTACCGAACGAGAGGCCGCCGTCTCACGAAGCGCAGAGAGAAGTTCGGTGCCCAACGCCTGGATCTGCTGCTCCGAAGCGGAGGTTATCGGTGACGTTGATTGATGGGACGGATGCGTGCCGGAGCGCTGATTCATAGCCTGTATCGATACCCTGCCCCATCCAGTGTATGTGTGATCCAGATACGTATGGAAAAAGTATAGCAGTCGTTATAGCACTCCTCGGAGGCTCTGAAGCCTCATAGGAGATATCTGTTCACGGCATCAGACACCACTCCATCGCTGACCGCCATGGATAGCGAAGCGAAGGCGGTTAGTCCGCGATAGTCGACGCCGTCTGCCTATTCGTAGTTGAGAGCGCGAGCGAACGACGAACTCCCCGATTGTAAACAGAAAGTGGACAGGATTAAATTGTGATCTGGATTACATGGTGGGATATGAGGAGTCATAATTAATTCTATCCCCTACTACGCAAGGCTACTGCTCACCCTTCTTTTTTGCCACCTTGTCGCGCAGATAGATCGGTAGGGCTTCGGCGGCGTTAACGGCCACTCCATTATGAAAATCATTCACGGCCAGGAGTGCGATGTCGTGTGCATTGGGGAAACGTTCACCTTTTTGTTCTTCCAGCTCGTTAACAAGCTGTGACTGCATCACATCGCTATAGGTCGTCCAGCCACTGCCGATGCCAACCCAACCACTACCCTCGCCTTCCACCTGTTCGGGTGGGATGACCAACTCTTCGCCCTGTAGCTGCATCAGTTCATTATCGGCCAGTGTGTAGCGTCCCCAATAGACCTCCCCCATTCGTGCATCAATGGCAGTAGCAATCTGCTTGTAACCAAACTCGCGCCAGGCACCCTGCGCCAGAGCAGCCAAGGTTGAGACGGGAACAACGGGGAGTTCAGTGGCAAAGCCGACACCCTGGATCACACCGGTGGCGATACGCACACCGGTAAAACCACCAGGACCACGACCGAAGGCGAGTGCATCAAGATCGGCAACGACGATACCCGCCTCACTCAGCAGTGAGTCGATCATTGGCAGGATCAGTCTGGCGTGTTGGCGTGGTGCAATCTCAAATCGCGACAGCACCTCACCATCGATATAGAGTGCGGCGGAACACGCCTCGGTGGCGGTGTCGATGGCCAGTAGTTTCATCGGTCGTTACTCACTTGCGGAATCTCGGCACTATCTCTTTCAAAAAGCGCTGCACCTGCTCAAGCTCCCGGGTGGGTGGCATCGGCGGCAGACTCTTGAGAAAGACCCGGCCATAGGCCTTCGAATAGAGACGTGGATCGCAGAGCATCAACACGCCACTATCGCTCACATCTCGGATCAGCCGCCCGACTCCCTGCTTGAGGGTGATCACCGCCGTGGGCACCTGGTACTCCATGAAGGGATTGCCCTTGTTACGACGAATCGAATCGATGCGAGCACTCAGCACCGGATCGTCCGGCGCGGCAAAGGGGAGCTTGTCGATAATCACCAACGAGAGCGCCTCACCACGTACATCGACCCCCTCCCAGAAGCTGCCGGTGCCGAGCAGCAGCGCATTACCTAATTGACGGAAGCGGTCGAGTAGCTCAGCACGCGGTGCATCGCCCTGCACCAGCAGCGGAAAGTCGACGCGGTTGTGCAGCAATTCAGCTGCCTGTTTGAGTGCGCGGTGGCTGGTAAAGAGCAGAAAAGCGCGTCCACCACTCGCCTGTAGCACCGGCAGCGCCGCCTCCACCACCGCATGTGTGTAGTCGCGGCTGCTTGGCTCTGGCATATCTTTCGGGATGTAGAGCTGGGTGTTGTTGGCGTAATCAAACGGGCTATCGAGCCGCAGCGTCTCCGCCTCATCAAGACCAAGACGCGAGATGTAGTGATCAAAACCCTCACCAACGGCAAGGGTCGCAGAGGTATAGATCCAGGCACTGGGGTAGCGCTGACGCCGTTCGGTAAAGAGCGGTGCCACATCGAGTGGCGTCATGTGCAGGGTAAAGCTACGCGGACGGGTCTCGAACCACTTGATCTGGCCTTCGTCATCACTCTCGGTCAGCAGTTTCAACCGCACTCTGACATCGGCGACCCGACGCCAGCAGTTCTCCAGTCCCTTGCCGCGAGGCGCGACCTCCTCCAGCCACGCCTCGAGCTGTCCAAGGTCGCCCTCAATCAGCGCCAGCAGTTCTTCTACCTTGGGGGCGGTGGCGACCGTCGCCCACGGTGCACGTCGACTCTCCATGCCGAGCGCCAGGCGCAGATCGCGAGCATGTTTCTGGATGGAATCGATTGCACTCGGCATTTCACCCTGCACGCCGCCCTCACGCAGATACTCGCCGATCGCGTCGCGGGCGATATCTCCAAGCTGACGACTGCTCAGTGACTGGCCAAAGAAGATGGTGGCGATCTCGGGCAGCTGGTGCGCCTCATCAAGGATGAAGGCATCGGCACCCGGTAGCAGCTCACCGAAGCCCTCCTCCTTGAGTGCCATATCGGCAAACAGCAGGTGATGATTAACCACCACCAGCTCTGCTTCCTGTGCATCACGTCGTGCCTTGAGTACGCAACAGTCCTTATAGGTAGGACACTCCTGACCGAGACAGTTATCGACCGTGGAGGTGACCAGCGGCCAGATATAGGAGTTCTCCGCCACACCGCTCACCTCGGCGATATCGCCCTTGCGGGTGCCTGCAGCCCAGCGTCGTACCTTGGCCAGATCGGAGAGTAGCGAGTGGTTGATACGTCCCTCGCTCTCGGCGGTCTCGAGACGGTGGTAACAGAGGTAGTTGGAGCGCCCCTTGAGCAGCGCGGTCTCGATCGGCACGCCGAGTGCCTCACGCACCGTCGGCAGATCACGGTGGTAGAGCTGATCCTGCAGGGTGCGGGTGCCGGTGGAGATGATTACCCGCTTGCCGGAGAGCAGCGCGGGGATCAGGTAGGCGAAGGTCTTGCCGGTGCCGGTGCCAGCCTCTGCGATCAGCTGGGCACTGTTCTCCAGCGCCTGTTCGACTGCTTCGGCCATCTGCTGCTGCTGTGGGCGCGGGGCGAAACCCTCAATGGCATTAGCCAGTGGGCCATCATCGGCCAGTGCGGATCGTGCGTCGGTAATCATGGTTAGTTCAGATAGGGTAGATAGAGAGAGGGAGGGAGTCGACAACAGCGATCAGCCCCCGCGGTTTTCCCAGACCTCGTCATCCTCGACCTCACCCTCTTCGGGGGTCCAGACCAGGTGGCCGATGTTGCGAAAGCGGGCGACCGACATCGCACCGCGTTTACTGCGTGCGCTTGAAGAACTGTTCTCGTTCAATGCCTCTTCGATGCTCTGGCGGTCAGCCTCGTAGATTTCGAAGCTCTCGAAATCCTCATTGAGCAGTACCAGCACCAGCAGATCCCACTCCTTATCGAGCTTGAGCTGACCAATGCGTTGACCGCCCTTCTTCTCATCGAAGATCGCCCGTGCCTTGATCTGCACCCGCTGGCCGTCACGCTTGCCGTGACCCACTGCATCAAAACCGCTAACAGGCTCCTTCTCCAGCTCCAGATCGAGATGGTGACAGGCATCGTGCAGGGCGATCTCACTGCTCACACCGCTCAACGTCTTGCCGGTCGCACGACGGTAGTCGGCCGCAATGCGGCGCGCCTCGGCGATCAGTTTATTGACGGAGTAGATGGACAAATCGGCTTCCCGCTGGATCTCGCTATTCAGTTGCATCGTTCTGCTGCTTCGTTAATAGTGCCACAATCTCATATAGATAGGTCGATTTCTTGACGTTTATTCATAGCGTCTCGCCTCTTTTTCTGCTGCACGGGCACCCTGCTCATTACCCTTACCACGACGCGCTGCAGCAACCAGTTCCCAACTACGCGCCTTGAGCGCACGTTTATTGCCGGAGAAGCTGATCGATTTCCGCGCAAGGCTCTCGGCCTGACCATAATCCTGCTGTCGCAGTCGCAACACGGCAAGGTTGTGCCAGAGCACTCCGTTGCGCGGCTCGATCCGCAACGCCCGCTCCAGCGAAGCGGCCGCCCCCTCCTCATCACCCTGGTTAAGCTGTTGCTTGGCACGTTTCATCAGCCCCAGCACGGCACTGTTGGTGGAGCCCGCTTCACTGCTACCGCTCGAACTGGAGCGACTGGGGGTGTAGGGAATGGCTGTCGCGACAACGACATCGTCACTACCACTTACTAGCGGCACCGCCTCGGTATCACTTGAACGACTACGTGCAGCAGGTGAAGTGCGTGACGACTTGAGCGCATCACGCTGGCGCAGATCCCACACCGGGTAGCCGCGATCAACCACTGGCGCACGCTCATCGCTAGAACCGCATGACCCGAACACGGTTCCACACCCCGATACCCAGGCTGCCAACACAACAACAATGAATCCCCTAACGACCACCATCAATTACCCCTTTAATCCAATCGACCGCCGACTCCAACGTCTTACCCACGCAGGGTCCGGCCGAACGCGGTTCGGTGCCGCGAATAAAGGGCAATTGTACGGCATCGGGACAGATTTTCTGCGTTCGCAGACCACTCTCCGGGTCGATCCAGTGCATACCGACTGAATCGGGGCGGGTGAGCGCAAGTGGTTCAGGATCGATACGCCCCATCAGATCACCCCACACCTTCAGAGCCCCCGAGGCACCGCTTAGCTTGGCCGGTTTATTATCGTCACGTCCCAACCAGACCACTGCCAACCGGTTGCCGGTAAAACCGGCAAACCAGCTATCACGCAGATCATCGGTAGTGCCCGTTTTACCCGCCGCCTTCACCTTGGCACGCATCGCCCACGACAGCGAACGGGCTGTCCCCTCCAAGACCACCTTCTGCAGTATTGTGTTGGTCAGGTAGATCGCCTCGGGAGGCAGGGCGGCCTCGACCTGCAACGAATAGCGCTGCAGCGCCTCTCCATTCACATCGAGTACCGCACGGATCGAGCGCAGCGGCGTGTGGAAACCGCCGCTGGCCAGCGTGTGGTAGAGCTGCGTCACCTCCAATGGTGAGAGCGCCAGGGTACCGAGCAGCATCGAAGGGAAACGGTCAATATCGCGTTCGACACCCAGCCGCTCAAGCGTCTCAGCAACGCGATCAAGCCCCACCGTCATACCAAGGCGTGCCGTGGAGAGATTGAGCGAGCGGCTCAGTGCGCCATAGAGCGGCACCTCGCCATACTCTTTATGGTCGTAGTTCTGTGGCTGCCAGAGGCTGCCGTCGTGGTTCTTCAGTGCAAACTTCTTATCTTCAAGCATGGTCGCGAGCGTGTAGCGCTGTTTCTGCATCAACGCCGTCAGATAGACCGCCGGCTTCACCAACGAACCGATAGGCCGTACCGCGTTCAGCGCACGGTTAAACCCGGCGTAACGCGCATGGCGACCGCCCACGGCAGCCAGTAGCTCTCCGCCTTCAATACCGGTGACCACCACCGCACCCTGCAGCTTGTTTTTGTCAATACCCTTCGCTGCCTCAAGCTGCTCTACACGCGATTTAAGCACCCGCTCCGCCTCGTTCTGAAGCTGAGGATCCATGGTGGTAAAGATGCGTAGCCCCTCAGAGGTGAGATCCTCGTCACGGTAGTCGCGCCTTAGCTGGCTGCGCACCACACCGATAAAGGCGGGATACTGGGTCACCCCACTAAAGCGCCCGCTACGCACCCCAAGCTTCTGCCGCTGCGACCAATCGGCTGTCCTGGCATCGATCATGCCCTGTTGCAGCATCAGATCGATCACCAGGTTACGTCGCTTTTTGGCCCGCTCGGGATGGCGGTGCGGATTGTAGTAGGAGGGTCCCTTGACCATGCCAACCAGCAGCGCGGTCTCGTGCAGTTTCAGATCGGCAACACGCTTCTCGAAATAGAACTGTGCGGCAAGCCCAAAGCCGTGCACACCACGACTACGATCCTGTCCCAGATAGACCTCATTGAGATAAGCCTCAAGGATCTCATCCTTCTCGTAGTGGGCATCAAGCAGGACTGCCATCACTGCCTCTTGCGCCTTACGGCTCAGGGTGCGTTCACTACTGAGATAGAAGTTCTTTACCAGCTGTTGGGTCAGGGTACTGCCGCCCTGCACCACCCGTCCGGCACGCAGATTGGCCCAGGCGGCACGCAGGATTGCAAGCGGTGAGACGCCGTGATGGTTGTGGAAGTTGCGATCCTCCACTGCGATTAGCGCCTGCTGCAATACGCGAGGCACCTCGCTCAGCTGCACCAGCAGCCGATCCTCATTATGTGAGGGGTAGATACCACCAATCTGCAGCGGATCGAGCCGTACCAGATCGAGCGACCGCCCAGCACCATCGGTGAGTTTGGAGACTTTGCCGTCACTGAAGCTGATACGTAGCTGCTGTTTCGGCTCCTCACCATCCCAGAAGGAGAAGGGACGTGAAGTGAGGATGAAGCGATTCGACTTGCGCAGGTAGCTGCCTGTTGCGGTCGGATTGGCCAGATTACGGTACTTGAGCAGTTTCAGCTCCTGATGGAACTGCTCGGCACCGATCGGTGCACCGACATAGAGTTCCATCGGTCGTGCATAGACAGTAGCCGGCAGTGCCCAGCGCTTGCCATCGAACTGCTGGCGTACGGTGTAGTCGAGGTAGAGGGTATAACCACCCCCCACCAACAGTACGATCAGAACGGCACGCCACAGAAAGGCACGCAGCAACGAACGTTTGGGCGGCTGTTTTGCCCGCCCACCGCGCTTTTTTCTACCCTGTGATCGTTTCCGTGCGGCCACGTTATCTAAACTCTCTCACGACATTCGCATCCGCTACGACTGGATGTATCCCTTCTCCATCAACCGCCGTTTGACCCGTTCACCAACACTGCGTCCCCACATCTGACCTAGATTTAGGCTGTCACGGGTGATTCCCGGCATCGCGGCGATCAATTTGCGGCCAAGTGGGCTTTGGTAAAACCGCACCAACGCCTTTACCTCTTCATGGGTCAGATGCTTGGCGTAGATCGGTACCACCAGCTCAATGAGCTCATCGGGCTTGAACTCCTTAATCACCTCATTCCAGAACTCATCAGGTACCTGAGGCAGGTTGCGACGATTGCTCTCCATCATGCTGCTAAATACCTGCATTCCGATCTTGTCAGACCCCGTCAACACCAGCAGCTTTCGGATCTCCTCCGCGCGCTCAACTGAAACTCGCTCACCAGCTGCACTCAACGGTGCCTGCCAACCAGAGAACAGCAACACCAATAACGACAACACTTTGATTTTCATAAACAATCCAGAAACCCATCGACTTCCAGGCGGTGGATACCACCCAGATGTGATCGCACTCTACCACACCCATCCCAAGGCAGCTTAAGCACCTCCTGACAGCCAATACCGAGATCTGTGAATCGGTTCACATAGCAACCATGACCTACGACACGAAGTTTCAGTGCCGGGATACCGATAATTAACTCAACGAAGGAAATAAAAGGTAAGGAGGGCGCAGCCATGATGGGAAAACTGATCCTCAACTCAATTTTGATCTATCTCTCAACCGATGCGGTACCGGTGATCTCTGAGAGTCTATTCACCGACCTCACTATGTATAGCGACCACATCACAGCGCTGGTTATCGCCTATCTGCTGATGCCATTTGTTACGCCACTATTCGAACTGTAGTCGGCCAGTAACGATACTGTGCAGTCCCCCTTTTCCCACCCAGGGAGGGGTCGGACATCGAGTCTTTCAAACAAATCCTCTCAATTCACACTCATCACCCCGATCATCAGACAGAAATAACTTGTTCAATCTGTTGTTGACCAGCGCACCTTCTGGCACCATCACTGGCTATCCAATTTCATACCGGGTCCCCGGTAAAAGCTGCAGATGGAATCAAACGAAGAGAAACTTCAGAGCTGGGTACAGAAGCTGAGCGAGACCGAGATGCCGGTCTTCACACATACCGCCAGCAAGCTCACCAGCGTCTCAGGCAGCAGCGACAGCTCAGCCGCCGAACTCGCCCGCATCATCCTGCAGGATGCGTCGATGACCGCACGCGTGCTTAAGGCCGCCAACAACATCTACTACAACCCCGGCAGCCGCAGTATCAATACCATCAGCCGCGCGGTGGTGGTACTCGGTTTTGAGGCGGTACGCAGCCTCTGTCTCTCAATCGCGATGATCGAATCGGTGTTGAAGGGGAGCAATCAGGAGCACGTCTCACAGGAGATGGCGCAGGCGTTTCATGCCGCAGTTCAGGCACGCGCCTTTGCCGAGAAACGCAACGACAAGTCACCTGAAGAGGTCTACATCGCCACCCTGCTGCACAATCTTGGCAGAATCGCCTTCTGGTCGTTTGCCAGTGACGCCGGCGAGACACTCGACGAAGCACTGAAACAGCCAGACGCCACCCCGGAGAGCGCTGAACAGGCGGCGCTCGGCTTCACACTGCGCGAACTCTCCTTTGGTCTCTGCAAGGAGTGGCAGCTTGGCGAGCTGCTCGAACACTCTCTCAGCCCTGTCCCAGGTAATAACCCTCGTACCAGTAACATCAACATGGGCTATGACCTGGCTCGCAGCGTTGAACAGGGCTGGAAAACACCCGAGGCGCTGGAGCAACTAGAAAAGGTCTCTGAACTACTGTTAATGCCGCTCGATCAGACCAAACGACTGGTCGAGGAGAACGCCGAACACGCCGTTGAGATCGCCCGTATGTACGGTGCACAACACGCCAGCACCCTGATTCCACAGCCGGTACAACAGCCACCTCAGAAAGAGGAGATAAGCACCACCAAGGGAGGTCTACAGGACAACTATCCCGAAGCCGACCCGATGCTGTAGCTCAGCATCCTGCGCGAGCTCGCTGCTACCATCGATAGTGGTAATGACGTCAATCTGCTGATTGAGATGGTACTGGAGGGAATATCACGTGGCGTCGGTATGGATCGAGTGCTGTTTGCCATGCTCACGCCCGATCGGAAACTGCTCAAGGCGCGTTATACGGTGGGATGGGATGCGATTAAATTGAAGCAGGAGTTCAGTTTTGACGTACTACCCGAGAGCGCCAACGTCTTCCGCTACCTACTCGAAACGGGTGAGGCGATCTATGTCGACTCCCACTCTCCCTACAACATCAGAATAATGGTGACGGAGAGCGTTAAGGAGATCGTCGACGATGCTCCCTTCTTTGCCATGCCAATCAAAGTGGCTGGCAGAACCATCGGCATTTTCTACGCTGATCGAAAACCGAGCAAGCGTGAACTTAACGAAGAGCTCTACTCAAGTTTCAAACACTTCTGCCAGCAGGCGATGCTCGGCATTGCCCACATCTCGGCACGCCACTAGATGATCCTAACTGCCCCCCTAGGGGGGCTATCAGGCGCTTTCAGTCAGCGTTGCATTCAACGCCAACTTAAGAGCCACTTCAGGCGGCGCTACTGCGATAGTTATACATCCGTCCCTGCACAAACTCCTGCTGCTTAACCAGCTCCTGCACATTAGGCTGATCAACAAACTGTGCCAGGGTGATGGTGCCGAGGAAGTTGTGGATCTGATCGCTGAGGTCGTTCCACAGCGTCTGGGTCAGATCTTCACCCTCTGCAGTCGGCTGTCGAGCTGCATTCGCCTTCTCATCGACAGCGGTAATAATCTGATCGATTGTAATATCGCTACTCGGGCGACCCAGACGGTAACCACCACCCGGTCCACGTAGCCCCTCAACCAACCCATGCTTGCGCAGCTTGGCAAACAGCTGCTCAAGATATGAGAGCGAAATACCCTGGCTATATGAGATATCGGCCAGCGTAACCGGTCCATAACGATCGTGAATAGCGATATCCATCATAGCGGTAACCGCGTAACGACCTTTGCTCGACAGTTTCATCATCAATCTCCTTGTTCCGTGTCATTTAGCAGGACCAATAACCAACCCCTGCTCTCGGATATAAACTTACTAATCAGGATAAGGGATCGTCAAGGCAATGTGCAGTATTTATGAATTGTTAACATTTCTTGCAAAAACATAGTGTTACAAGATGTTACAGAATGTTAATTACCTGCAATAACAGCGCCTTACGGCCACTCTTTACGACCCTTCTACTAGTAAATAAAGACAAAAAAGAGGGGATTTGTAACCTCAGGACACATCGTTGTGACAATGTTTAACAATTGCCACATAAAAAAAGCGGAAAACAGTCGCAAATCAGTTCGATTTGCATACCGAATAGTGAAGAACTGTTTAGCTAAAAAATGCCGTTGGTGGACCATTTATGCAAAAAGATGATGACTAAGATAGAGTTTATTACGATCAAAACATCACCTAAATCATTCTCATAAACAGATCTGAAGTGATGTTTTTCTAGTTAAAAAGTAAGCCTGGTAGCGCTGTGGGGGGTCACTAGGTATGAGACAAAGCGGGACATAACGGGATGGGCCGGGATTTAGTGGGAAAAGCCCCGCGTGGCGCGGCTTTGAGGGGTGTTTAAGGGGGTGTGGCGCGCGGCAGGGTTTAAATTGCGACAGCCTGCCCTGCCCCACCGCTCGCCACTTGGATTGCGACATCTACTGAATGTTTTCGGAGTTAGTCCAGAGCACAACTGACTGGTCACCTATATAGACGCGAACCTTCGATGTGCCCCACCCTCTATCGAGAACGGTGATCGGCAAGCCACTCTTGGCCATGACACACCCGTTTTTTAGTAGATAGCCGACAGCTCTATCGTCTTTCTTCACCAGGGCGCTGACCATTTGATCAAAAAGATCCTCTGATATGCACCCAGGATATCCGCCTTTGAGTTGTTCGGCACTCGCCGTGCCACTCGCTATCAATAACGATACAAATACAGTCTTTTTGTTAATCATTTGCTGCCTCCATGCTTAGCCACTTATCACTCATCAAATAGGGCGTTCCCCGCTCCATGATTGTTTTCCCCGTTAGAAGGGATCGACTACTCTTTTTTTTACGCTTACGAATTGTGAGATTGATGTTGATATCGACGCTGCCGCTACACATACAGCGTTTATCGGTTGGTACTGCCTCACCAAGCAGTTCCTTGAGTTTATTGATTTTATCCATGTTTCCCTGTTTCTAAGCAGCCAGGCTGATGATCTTCGCGACCTTCTTCCCGTCAAACTCATCCTTATTTTCCGTTTCCATGTATAGATCGTAGAGTAGGTCTATTGCCTGAGCTTTCTTGTCGGCGTCCAGCCGTAGCCCCCGATCTTCGAGTGCCTCGTCGAGCAGCCTGAGTACAGTGTGCAATGCCACACGATCAAGCGCTCCAGCCCCACGTATAGCGGCATTTCGATCTATTTCATTAACATATTTAGGGTGATCACCCAGGATCAGCCATTCGAGCGAAACCCCAGTGTTATAGGCCAGCTTGACCAGGTTCGGTCGTGATGGCTCAGACTTTTCATCACGCCATTTGCGGATCACGCTCTCGGACAAACCGCACGCTCGTGCGAGATTGGCCACATTTTTGAACTCCTCTATCAGTTCAACGACCCTAGCAGCGAAGGCGTCACCCTTTAATTTTTCAAGCGTAGCGTCCCAGTCACTGTTTGAATTATTGGTCAAAGTTCACCTATCACACTGTTTTATATATCAATATTAATTAACAACCTGCCGCTGACATGAGCGCGAAACAATGACGCACACGTTCGTGTTGCTTTCCGCACGTTCGTGCGGTAATGTCTTTCCACATGAGGACAACTAAACACACACAAAAAGCAGCCCCCGAGGACTGGCACCGTGCGGATATCAAGGCGGCCCTCGAAAAGAAAGGCTGGAGCCTTCGCAGGCTCTCCCTCGCCAACGGTTACAAGGACGGCAACACATTAAAAAATGCCCTCGCCCGTCGCTGGCCAAAAGCCGAGAAGATCATCGCCGACGTGATTGGCGTTCCCCCCTCCGAGATCTGGCCAAGCCGCTACCCGGACGCATCCGAGAATACCACCAAACCCGCAGCAGCTGCGACCAAGAAGGCGGCGTGATGATCGTGTCGATTTCATGCTTCCAGACTAGGTGCCCGCCGTGCTGCGTACAACCCATAAATCTTGAACAGGTGACGCGATGAGAATTCCAAAAACAAAGGCCGCGTGGAGACGGCTCCAACCCTCGAATCTACGCGAGGCATTTCGACTCTGTAAGGACTACGCCCGGCAGCACCACCGCCGCACCGTTCCTGCCATCGCTGAGCTGATCGATGAGACCGAAGACACCCTCTATAAGTGGCTATCCAACGGCAAGATGCCCGCCTCGAAGATCCCCGCCTACGAGCACGCCTGTGGCATCGACTACGTCACCCAGTATCTCGCCCTGCGTGGTCACAAGCTGCTGATCGATATCCCTACCGGGAAAGCGGCCGAGATGATGGATCTCAACGAGCTGCAGCTGGTGATCAGCCAGGGCATGACCCTACTGATGCAGTTCTACCAGGATCAGGCCGATCCCGAAGAGACTGCCGAGGCACTGACCAAGATCCTCGGCGGTGTCGCCTACCACCGCGCCAACGTCGCCTGCGACGAACCCGAGCTGGATCTCTTCGCGGGTGCCGAATGATGAATGCCAGGGAGTGGTATAGCGCAATGGAACTGGCGGGCATGTCCGGCATGCCAGAGACCAAAAGCGCCGTCATCAGGCGCGCAAAAAAAGGCGAATGGCAAGACCGCAAGCGCGCCGGTCGTGGCGGCGGTAAGGAGTACCACATCAGCGCCCTGCCCACCGAGACCCAGGCGGCGCTGCTGATCCAGCAGCAGCCCAAAGAGGCAGCCCCTGCCTCAACCCCCAAGCGTGACGAGATCCACCACTACAGCCGCGAGGGACTCTGGGAGAACTACGAAGCCAAACCGGCCAAACAGAAGCAGCAGGCAGAGGATCGTTTAGCCGCTATAAATGCCGCTTTAACGCTCATTGAAACCGGCACCAAAAAGAGCGAAGCCTGGAAGCAGGCCGCCGAGCAGTCAGGCATGAGCAAGGCGACCCTCTACCGCCACTACTCCAAGGTCACCCACTATGATCGCAGCGACTGGCTCGCCGCCCTGGTCAGCGGCTACACCGGCCGCACCGCTACAGCCAGCTGCGACAATGACGCCTGGGACTTCTTCAAGACCGACTACCTGCGCCTCGAGCAGCCCGCCGCCGCCTGCTACGACCGCCTCAGTCGTGCCGCCCAGGAGGAAGGCTGGAGCATTCCCGGCCTGCGCACTCTCGAGCGTCGCATCGAGCGCGAGATCCCCCTCACCCTGCGCGTACTGATGCGCGAAGGCGAGCACGCACTCATGCGCATGTATCCAGCGCAGCAGCGCCACGTTCAAGATCTGCACGCCATGCAGTGGATCAACGGCGATGGCTACCAGCACAACGTCTTTGTGATGTGGCCCGACGGCACCATCGGCCGACCGAAGACCTGGTTCTGGCAGGACATCTACAGCCGCAAGATCCTCGCCTACCGCACCGATCAAACAGAGCACACCGACATGCTGCGCCTCGCCTTTGGCGACATGATCGAGAACTACGGCATCCCTGACGATGCAACCATCGATAACACGCGAGCAGCCGCCAATAAATGGATGACTGGCGGCGTCGCGAACCGTTATCGCTTCAAGGTGAAAGAGGACGACCCGCTCGGCATCATGCCCACGCTGGGCATCAAAGTTCACTGGACCTCAGTATTGAATGGCAAGGGTCACGGCCAGGCCAAACCGATCGAGCGCGCCTTCGGTGTCGGCGGCCTCGGTGAGTACATTGACAAGCACCCCAGCCTCTCCGGTGCCTACACCGGCGAGAACCCGATGGCCAAGCCAGAGAGCTACGGCAGCAAGGCGATCCCACTGGCCACCTTCCTCGCCATTCTCGACAAAGAGATCCCCGCCTGGAACGCAAAACCCCTGCGTCGCACCGAGCTATGCGGCGGTGTGAAGTCATACGACCAGGTCTTCAACGAGAGCTACGAGAAAGCCACCATCCGCAAGGCCACCGAAGAGCAGCGCCGCCTCTGGCTGCTCAGCGCCGAAGCGATCAAGGTCGGCAACGACGGCACCATCATTCTCGATGCAGGCGCGGCCTCCGGCATCGGCAAGAACCGCTACCACAGCGATACCCTCTACGAGTTCCAAGGCAAAAAGATCGTCGTGCGGTTCGACCCCGACAAGCTCCACGACAACGTGCACCTCTACACCCTCGACAGCCGCTACATCGGCGAGGCCAAGTGCATCGACGCCACCGGCTTCGGTGACACCAGCGCCGCGCGTGAACACAAGCGCCAGCGCACCGCCATGATCAAGGCGACCAAGATCGCCGCCAAGGCCGAGCAGCGCATGGACAGCGTCGAACTCAACAACCTGGTGCCAACCACCAACACCCCACTGCCCAAGCCAGGCAGCGTGCGCATGTTCATGCCCACCACCCACCAGCAGCGCACACCGCAGAAGCGCGCCCTCACCCCCGAGGAGCTGGCCATCGCCGCGCAGCTGCAGGAGACACCGGCCGAGGTGCGCGAGCTACCGCAAACCCCACGCCAGCGATACCAGCGCTGGGCAGAACTCGACGCGGCCATCACCGCAGGGGAAGAGATCAACGAACAGGATCGCACCTGGCATGAGCGCTGCCAGAGCACCAACGAGTGGAGCGCCGAACACACCGTGCATCAAGAATTCGGGCTAAGCATCGCCCAATAAAAAACCTCGCAGCGGCAACTGCGAGGCGTGCTTTAAAAACACTTTAATGGAGAACCAACAATGAACGAACAACCTGATCTGGTCAACTCAATGACCGTGGCACCACTGGCCAACGTCACCATCTGCATGGCCGCCGTGCAACGCACCATGCAGCGTGCACCGCACCTGCCTGGCATGGTCACCTTCTACGGTCCGAGCGGCTGGGGAAAGAGCACCGCCGCCGCGTATGTCGCCAACAAGACCCGCGCCTACTACGTCCAGTGCATGAGCGCCTGGACCAAGAAAGCCTTCCTCGAGAACGTGCTCTCCGAGATGGGCTGCGCACCCAGCAGCACCATCGCCTCGATGACCGAACAGGCCGCCGAGCAGCTCGCACTCAGCAACCGCCCGCTGATCATCGATGAGATGGACCACCTCGCCGACAAGAAGGCAGTCGAGATCGTGCGTGACCTCTACGAGGCCAGCGGTGGCGGCACCATCCTGCTCATCGGCGAAGAGCGTCTCCCTGATAAATTGCGCAAGTGGGAGCGCGTCCACGGTCGTGTGCTCGATTGGGTCCAGGCACAGCCCGCCGATCTCGACGACGCCAAGCACCTCGCCCGCATCTTCACCACCCGCGTCAAGGTCGCCAACGACCTGCTCGGCCGCATCGCCGAACTGGCCAAGGGCAGCGCGCGACGCATCTGCGTCAACCTCGACCGCGTCGAGCAGTTCGCCCTCACCCAGGGGCTGGAGAAGATCGACCTCGTCACCTGGGGCAACAACGAACTGTTCACCGGCGAAGCGCCAAAGCGGAGGGTCTGAGATGAGCGCAGCGTTATAGGAGATCCATCATGGGAAAGAAATCAGAACAGATCGACCAGCTACTCGACATCGGCAGCCGCATGGCCCAGGAGCTGGTCGAAATCGCCGAGGCGCTCGAAGAGCACGGCGAGAAGACCAAGGCCACCCACGAGCTGCTCGACGAGTGGGAAGAGATCCGCAAACCGATCGAGGGGCTTTAATCATGGAAATCGATATCAAACAGTTCTGCACTCCGACCGGCTACTACGGACGGTGCGACGAGCCGTTCACCTACAGCGGCCGTACCTACGCGACCAACGGTCACATCATCGTATCAGTGCCACTGATGAAATCAGTCACTACAGAGATACCTATGAAACCAGAGTCGTTAGACCGGGTAATCGAACCGATCAACAACGCCTCAAAATTCGAGAAGATCCCGGCCTGGGAACAACCACCCAAGCGCACCTGCGCCAGCTGTAACGGCACAGGGTCAGTTGCCCGATGCCCAGAGTGTGAAGGCTCCGGTGAGATCGAGTTCAGCAATAGCCACAACAGCTACAGCGACGAGTGCAAAACATGCGATGGATTCGGCGCGGTACACGGCGATGAGATCGAGTGCGCAAGCTGTGATGGCAAAGGCACCATTCAGAAGAGCTACCCCATCAACATGGGGAACGGCATCCACATCAACTCAGACTACCTGCTGCAGATCGAATCACTCCCAGGCGCAGAGATCGACCTCAGTCACGGCCCTGAAAGCATCGTTCCATTCCGCTCCGACGGTGTCATCGGCGGCGTCATGCCGATGAGGGCATAGCCATGAGCAGCCGCAACGACGAACTCGCCAAGATCCACATCGGCAAGAAGAGCCTCGGCCTCGAGGATGACGCCTACAAAGCCATGCTCTGGACCGTCGCCCGCGTACGCTCCTCCAAGGATCTTGACGAGCAGGGCCGCCACGATGTCATCGAGCACCTGAAGTCGCGCGGCGTGGTCTTCACCAAAGGCAAGCGCCCCCACAACTACAACCGTCTGCCGGGCTACATCACCAAAGTTGAAGCGATGGTCGCCGACATGAAGCTCCCTTGGGAGTACGTCGACGCGATCGCCTACAACATCACCGGCGGTAAGGGTAAGCCAGAGCACGACAAAGCCCCCGGCGTGAAGCGCCTCGCCTGGGTGAAAGAGGGGAAGCACTGGCGCGCCATCATCGCCGCTCTATCAGTCGAACAGAAAAAGCGTGCCCATCTCGAATCAATAGACGAATACCTGGAGAAGTTAGGTCGCGATCGTAACTGGGTCGAAGAATTCGTGCGCGTAGATAACTGGACTCGACACATGCAGACACTGGAGGCGGTTCACCTTCACCTTGCTAACGAGTGCATGCAACTGGAGGAATCATGATCAACGAATACGGACTCGACGTTAGCTATGCCAAACAAAAGCTGAAAATAGTCGTGCGAGATATCGAACGCTATACACCGACAGAGCTTCACCGTGAGTTGAGCAGGATCTCAGCAGGTGCTGGCAAACGTAAGTGCAAAGACGGCGGCACCTGTCACCACCGTTGCGAGGCCAACGAGTGCTTCCGTGAGGAGAGCTGCGTACCGCTCTCCGGTAGCGGTCTCAATGACAACTGGCAGCCAGTCGAAGCAGACGAAGAGGCGCACTTCTAATCATGACCCGCGAATACCCAAAACCAACCGACGAAGCCATCGCAATGGCCAACCTCGAAGACGCCATCCACACCATCCTCTTCAACCTGCCCAAGGGGAGCACCCTCATCAGCTTCTACGTGGACGAAGAGGACAAGCGGCCAACCGTCATCCTCAAACACAACGGCAAGCGTAACCGCTACGAGGCCCAATGAACGTCAGCTGCCCCCACTGCAACATGTCGCACGCCCTGGAGGATCTCACCGAAGACGCCAGCGGCCGTGAACTCTTCGGCAAGATGCCGGTGATCGGCCAGGCGGCCGCGCACCTGGTCGCCTACCTTGGCCTCTTCAAGCCACGCCGCCAGGCGCTGCGCTGGTCGCGCGCCCTGGTGCTGGCCGATGATGTTATTCAGCTATCACAGCAGCTGCGCGCCACCGAACAGCAGCTCGCCGCCGCCATGTCGGAAACCGTCGAGGCGATGCGTGATAAACGCCAGCAGCCCAACTGGCAGCCGTTCACCAAGCACAACTACTTGCGCAAGGTGTTAGAGGGTGTCATCACCAACAGCGCCGCACAGCCCGCCACAGACAGTGCATTAACCCCCGTTCAAAGCAGCAATAAACCCCTCTCGAAAACGGCCGCCGCCATCGAGATGCTCAAGGGCTGCCCGAGCCCCGAGCAGATCCCCGAGTGGTTCACCCGCACCGTCTGCGGCTCGATGGCCGAGCTGCTGCTGATGGGGCTCGAGAGCGTGCCCGCCGCCGACACGATGGAGCTGGTCGCCGGTCGCTGGCTCAACGAACTCTGGCCCAAGCGTGACTGGGCAGAGCAGAGCCACATGCACAACCCCAAGCGCCTGCACGACGCCATCATCGCCGAGGCCGAGAGCAACGGCCGCTGGCCCTCACTCCGCGCCATCCTCGGCTACATCCCCAAGGTGTGACATGGACAACCCGCTCGAACACTTCCCCCAGTCAATCCAGGATCTCGCCGACGTGGTCGGCATCGATGGCGTGCTCAAGATCGTCGAGGCACGCGGCGGTATCTGGCTCTATGTACCGCGCAAGGCGAACGACGACCACTGGCTCGCCAGGCTGATCGGCTTCCCGGCACTGCAGCAGCTGGTCAAGATCTACGCCGGTGAAGAGATCGAGATCCCACGCTGCGCGAAGTCACTCAAGCGCGCCAAGGATCTGGAGATCGCCAACGGCATCAAGGAAGGAGCCAGCGGCGCACAGCTCGCCCGGCAGCACCACTACACCGAGCGAGGTATCCGAAAAGTGAAACGCCGCCTCAAAGAGCGCGGCGAGATTGAAGAGCAGCAGGGTGATCTATTCTAGGCATGCAGCATTTAGCTGCACCAATTTACGCCCACCCATAAAATTTTCTAAGACCATCAACGAGCACATTACTAGCTATACCAAGCTCAATTTGCCAGGCTGCATAAACTGCTTTACTAAGCATCGTCTGCAACCACGACTTTACTGAACTACCAAACTCTTTTTTGCTTTCATCTAACTGGCCATCATCCGCGATGGCCCGCTCCAACTCGGCAATATCATCGTCTGCAACATTGTGCTTCTTTAAAACATCCGAAAGGGAGGTGAAGTCACCCTTCACCGCCACGTTGGCAATGCTCTGCTGGTTATTATCTCCAACAACGATAATCGCGTTATCACCAATACTCGCGTTATCACCAAATATCGTAGTAGCAAAAAGCCCCTTTGTATCAAGCTCACCAGAGCGGTCTCTCAACTCTTCATCAGTTGCACCCTCACCGAATCCATCCTGTAACTCGAGAACAAAATCCAACAACCTCGATCTCACCTGTATAAATATCTGGATGATCTGACTGGGCTGAACCTCACACCAGGAACTGTTGATATGAATAGATTCATCGAGCCCTTCTTGTAAGAAATAGTTTGTCTCGATCGGTATCGGAGAGCGAAGATGACTACCTTCTTTGCTCACGAGCTTCTCAAGCGACACCAATGATTGATCCATCTCAATATTCGTAAGACTTTCTTGTTGCTCTTCTGGCAGGTGGCCAATCGGAATCTGCATACGATTAAACTGATAAGCGTGATTGACGGCATTAGCTAAGACCTCTGCATGTAAAACTCGATAATCAGGGACCGAGGACTTGTCAGGATATCCATTCAGCTCATTGTTAACCCACTCCACAAGCTCTTTATGCCCAATCTTATGTAAGAGAATTTTTGTTTTTAATAGCGCATCAGATAACGACGACTCCTGCGAGCTTAAGATCGTTATAATTTCCTTGATAAGGTCCACATCAATCTCCTTTATGTTGTGCCAGCATAGCGATTCAAGTAGTGTGATATTAATCCGTTAGGGTCTCCCCCGGAACACGTTCCCTCGCCTCACGCACCACCCACTCACATAGTCTCAACCCCTACAGCTGATCGTTTCGATTAACGACCACCAGGGGAGAGATCATGTGAACCTCATCGAGAACATCCAAGACAAAGCACGCGGCGGCTGGTGGCTACTGGCCGCACTGCTACTGATCGCCGTCATCGCCTTCACCGCCAAGCACCAGATCGGTGTGCTGGTCTGGTCGCTGGCCAAGATCTCCGTCGCTGCCTACCTCGGCTACTGGATCGATCGCTCCATGTTCAGGGAGGGGCGGCCTGATCAGCAGAAGGCGCTCGGCTGCAAGCACGCCGCCTGGTATCGCCGCGCCGCGATCATCAGCGCCTGCATCGTCGGCCTGAGTATCGCCGTCTGATGCTGGCGCGCGCTGAAAAGCAGGGGCTCCAGTTTGTGCTGCTCGGCCTGGTCGCCGGACTGCTCATTCTGTTGCCCACCGTCAACGCACTCGCCGGTGGCATCCCATCGAAGGCGAACGCCTACAAGCGGGATCTGATCCGCATCGCCCATACGCATGTCGGACTCGATGCACCCATCGCCCGTTACGCCGCACAGATCCACCAGGAGAGCACCTGGCGATCTGATGCCCAGAGCCAATACGCCGATGGCCTGGCACAGTTCACACCCAGCACCGCCAAGTGGATCGCCGAGATCTACCCCGACCACCTGGAGGGTGCTGCCCCCTTCTCGCCGCGCTGGGCGATGACTGCCCTGGTCATCTACGACCGCCACCTGCTCAACCGTGTGAAGCCCTGGCACGCCAGAGACGTGACCGAGTGCGATCGCTGGGCAATGACCTTATCTGCATACAACGGCGGCCCCGGTTGGTTGAGACGGGACCGCCGTCTTGCCGCTGCCGCCGGTGATGACCCCGACCGCTGGTTCGGCCACGTCGAGCACCACACCAATCGCGCCGCCTGGGCAGAGCTGGAGAACCGCCACTACCCGGTGCGCATCCTCCACCAGCTCGAGCCGCGCTACCTGCAGGCCGGATGGCCAGGAGTTAAGGCATGTTAAACCGGCTATTAACCGCCAATCCCCTCTATCTCTTTTTCGCCCTGCTGGTCGTGATCAGCAGCGTCGCCGCGCTCGCCTACCTGCGCGGCCACACCAACGCCAGTAACGCCTGCGCCGCCAAGCAGCTCGACAGCGTCGGCACCGCCATCAAGAGCGAGACCAAGAAGGTCGAGCAGAACCTGCAGGTGGAGGTCGCCCACGCCGAGAGCCAGACCGAAGTGCGGGACACATTCCGGCAGATCAAAACAGAGGAGAGCCAACATGCGCGCGACCATCCTGAGCTTAATAGTTGCGGCCTTGATGCTGCAGGGCTGCAGCATTGGGTCGATGCAAATCTGGGAAGACGATCCAGAGATCCCCGCTGACCGTCTGCCCGCAGACATGGCCCAGAGCTGCCCAGCCGAACTACCGCTGCCCCGATCGGGCAGCGTGAACGACTTGAAGAGCAACCACATCGACACCGCCGAGATCTACCACGCCTGCAAGGAGCGCCACAACGGCACCGTGGAGTGGATACGCAACAGGGAGAAATAAGCAGTGGCTATCGAACCAGAAAACCCGAACGAGTATGTCAACGAGCGCAACGCTGACCCGTTCGATGAGGCAAAAGAGTACGAGCTAAACGATCGGCGTGCAGCGATACGAAACCACCAGGCACGAGTCGCCGCCGACAGAGCCGACCTGCCCGAGCCGGAGTACGACGAAGACGGCAACCGCATCTGCGCCTGCTGCACCGTCGTGCTTGATGCCGAGCGCCTCGAGGCGGAGCCCGACGCACGCCTCTGCGTGCCGTGTAAGTCACAGTGGGAGAAGAGCCGTGGGTGATGTCAGTTGGCCAACAATCGGCGCGCTGCTCACCATCATGGCAGTGCTGATCGGTTATGTGCGTTACACCATCAACGATCACAAGTCGCATGTGAAAGAGAAGTTCGAAGACCTCGCCGACAAGATCAAAGGTAACAAGGATGCGACTACCGATCTGTCGAAGCAGCAGCACACTGAGAATCAAACCCTGCACAAGCGAATCACCGAAACACGCGAGACGATGAACAGTGAGTTTGTTAAACACGATCACCTTGATAGAAAGCTAGACGATCAAGGCCGGACGCTCAGCGCAGTACTCGATCGCCTAAGCAAGATCGCCAGCTCAGTGAATCAGCTCATCGGTGCACACAACGGCAAGGTTGAATCCAATGACGACTGAACACATCGACCAACTCCGCCGCCTACGAGTACTGCAGGCGCTACAGCGCGCCGACGGCCACCCGATGGGCGAGAAGGCCATCCTTAATACGGTGCGCGTAGATCACGAGCTTTCACCAACCCTTGAGCGCGTGCGCCGGTCGCTCAACTATCTCGGTGATAACGGTTTGGCACAGCTGCTCTATGTTGAGGGTAGTGAGTGGGTCGCAGCTTACATCACCGACGCAGGGGTCTCCTTCCTGCAGGCAGAGGCCAAGCCAGACGGACTGGAAATCTATCACCCTAGTGATCGTCCCGAGCCTGCCCCAGTCGATCAGCGTGGCCGCAAGTCCACCATCGAAACGCTACCACCTGAAGTAAAGGCGTGGCTCGATGGCGAGCTAGTGCGCCGTGGCTTTCATGACTATGTCGAACTCGCCGAGCTGCTCAAGGAAGAGGGCTACGAAATCAGCAAGAGCGCTGTAGGCCGATACGGCAAGCGGCAGAAGGAACAGCTCAAAACACTACGCCAGAAGGCTGAAATGGCCAAAGCCGCCGCGCAAGTGTTCGGTGCTGATCACATCGCCATTAGCCAGGGCACCATCGCCACCAGCATCGCTGCGATCGTTGATGCCATCGAAGAGCGCGAGTACGGCACCGATAAGGAGAAGCTCTCCTCACTCGCTGGTGCACTACCCAAGCTCATCAGTACAGACCTCTCCACCCGCAAGTTCCAGATCGAACAGGCCGCCCGCACCAAGGCGCTCGACGAGGCCGCCGAGGCCGTCGGCAAGGCCGCACAGCAGCAGGGGCTCACCGCCGACCAGGCACAGTTCTGGCGCGAGCAGGTGCTGGGGGTTAAGTGATGAACGCTACACCCTCGGACGTCATCCGCACCGTCAGCCAGGAGGAGCTGCCACCCAGCGTGCGCGAGATCCCGGCCGGGCATAACCCGATGGCCGATGGCCTGCTGATGCTGCACCAGGTCGACTGGATAAAGCTCTGTCATGCACACGACCTGGCCATCGCCGAGAAGGGTCGCCGCACCGGCATCACCTTCGCCAGTGCACTCGATGGTGCGATCACTGCAGCCAGCATAAAAAGTGCAGGCGGCGACAACGTCTACTACGTCGGCGACACCAAGGAGAAGGGTCTCGAGTTCATCGGCTACTGCGCCCACATGGCCAAGGTGATGGCCTCGGCAATGGGTAAGGGGTGGAACGGCATCGAGGTGTTCCTCTTTGAAGATCAGCAACCCGACGGCAGCAGCAAACAGATCACCGCCTATCGCATCCGCTACGCCACCGGCTTTCAGATCGTCGCCCTCTCCTCCAACCCCGCCAACATTCGCGGCCTGCAGGGCATCGTCGTCATCGACGAGGCCGCCTTCCACCAGAACGTGCAAGCGGTCATCGATGCGGCCACCGCGCTGATCATCTGGGGCGGCAAGATCCGCATCATCTCCACGCACAACGGTGCAGGCAATCCCTTCAACCAGCTGATCAAGGATTCACGCGCCGGGCTCAACGACTTCAGGGTCTACTTCGTATCGTTCGACAACGCCGTCGCCAACGGCCTATACGAGCGCGTCTGTTTCATGAAGGGGTGGGAGTACTCCAGGGAGAACGAGCAGGCGTGGTACGACAAGGTGCGCAACAGCTACACCAACAAGGCCGCCATGCTCGAGGAGCTGGACGCCGTGCCGCGCGAAGGATCAGGCGTGGCCATCCCCGGCATCCTGGTCGAGAACGCCATGCCCGAGGAGCGGCCGATCCTGCGCCTCACCCTCGACAACGACTTCGTCGCCCAGGGCGAAGCCTACAAGCGCAGCTGGTGTGAAGAGTGGATTAATGACCGTTTAACCGATCTTTTAACCGCCCTTAATCCAAAGCAGCAGCACCACTACGGCAGCGACTACGCACGCCACGCCGACTTTGCCGTCGTCGCCCCGATCGTTACCCGGCAGAACCTCGATCGCAGCGTGCCGTTCACCATTGAGATGCACAACGTACCGACCCGCCAGCAAGAGCAGATCCTCTGGCACATGATCGATCACCTGCCCCGCTTCGGTGGTGGCTTCATGGATGCCACCGGCAGCGGTGCCACGCTGGCCGAGTACACCGCCGACAAGTACGGCCGCCCGCTGATCAACGAGGTGATGCTCAACGACAAGTGGTATCGAGAGAACATGGGCAAGGTGCAGAATGCGTTCGAGGATGGCGTGATCGAGATCCCGCGCGATGCCGACATCAAAAACGATCTGCGCCAGCTGCAGCTGATCAACGGCATCATCAAGCTGCCCGGCCTGCGCACCTCAGACACCAAGAACGCCGCTTTCAAACGCCACGGCGATAGCGCCATCGCCATCGCTATGGCCTACCTCGCCAGCCTGAGCGACGTCGAGAGCTACGCCTATCACTCAGCCACCAACCCACGCCGCAGCAACAAGGCCGACGACCTGCAGCGCACCGTGCGCACCACCGCAGGCTTCGGTCGACGTCGTGGAGGAGTCATGTAATGGAAAGAACAAGCCGCATCGTTGATCGCAACGGCCAGCCGATCCGCACCAAACTACTCACCGAGGAGATCGCCACCGCCAGCACCACCGGCGTGCGCAACATCTGGGGCAACAACCCCGTCGCCGAGAACCTCACCCCCGATCGCCTGGCGCAGATCCTGCGCAGTGCCGCCGAGGGTGATGCGCACGAGCAGCTCACCCTCGCCGAAGAGATGGAGGAGCGCGAGCCGCACTACGGCTCAGTGCTCGGCACCCGCAAGCGCGCCGTCACCAAGCTACCGATCAACATCGAAGCGGCCAGCGACGAGAGCAAGGATCTCGAAATCGCCGAGGCGGTGCGTGAGCAGTTCCGCCGCCCCGAGTTCAGATCGATGAAAAAAGCACTCATGGATGCACTCGGCAAGAGCTACAGCGCCGTCGAGATCATGTGGGACCGTGGCGCACTCTGGCAGCCAGCCGCCTTTGAGTGGCGTGACCCGCGCTTCTTTAGATTCGACCGAGAGACAGGTCGCGAGCTGCGCCTGCTCGATGAAAGCGACATGCTCAACGGCATCGCCCTGGAGCCCTACAAGTTCATCGTGCATCGGCCACAGCTAAAAATGGGGCTACCCATTCGCAGCGGTCTGGCGCGCCTGGTCGCCGTCTCCTACATGTGCAAAAGCTACGCGCTCACCGACTGGCTCGCCTTTGCCGAGGTCTTCGGTATGCCGATCCGCGTCGGCCGCTACGGTCCAGGAGCCAGCAACGAAGATATCAACACGCTGATCAGCGCCGTGGCCAACATCGGCAGCGATGCAGCCGCAGCCATTCCAAACTCTATGAATATAGAGTTTATCGAGGGAGGCAAGTCTGCAGGCGGTCATGAGCTGTTCCAGCGCCTGGCCGAATGGCTCGACAAGCAGACCAGCAAGGCGGTGCTCGGTCAGACCATGACCACCGACGACGGCAGTAGCCAGTCACAGGCCAACGTGCACAATGAGGTGCGCGAGGATATCCAGGAGGATGACGCCGCCGATCTGGCCGAGACTCTCAACCGCGACGTCATTCGCCCCTTCGTCGATCTCAACTTCGGCCCCCAGGAGAACTACCCACGCGCCGAGATCAACATACCGCAGCCCGAGAATATCGAGGCGCTGGCAAAAGCCCTGGAGGTGTTTGTCCCGCTCGGCCTGCAGGTGAAAGAGTCGGAGATCCGCGACAAGCTCAGCCTCACCGATCCAGAGGACGGGGATCTGCTGCTCAGTGCACCCGCCGCCGCGACACCTCCCATCGCCACCGCCACCGCCGAGAACCACGCACAACACTGCAGCCACAGCGCCACCGCGCTCAACCGCGAAGGCGCACCGAGCGATGCGATCGACGAGCTGGAGGCCGAAGCCCTCGAAGAGTGGGAGCAGCAGCTCGCCCCGATCGTCGACCCGATCCAGCTGCTGGCCAACGAGTCGCAGAGCTTCGAGGAGTTTCTCGCCGGTCTCACCGAACTGGAGATGGATAGCGCCGAAGTGGTCAAGACCCTAGCCCTGCAGAGTTTCAAGGCCAGAGGAGTGGGTGACGTTGAGCAGCAATAAACCCGACGTGCGGTTAGTGCTTGTGGAATGGCTGGATAGTCGGCAGCCGCTGGGGCAGTGGCAGTACTTATCTGAGTTTGACGAGCCAGAGGCGACACCGTGTGTATCCGTCGGCTTCCTAATACACGAAGGGGCCAGCGTAGTGGCGCTGGCCCCGAACATGGCCGACATCAATGATGAGCGAAGTATTCAGGCGTCTGGGGTGATCAGAATTCCAACTACCTGCGTAACGCGAATATGCGAACTCTCGGAAATCGACTAACGCTTCTTCGCGGCGGGTTTCTTCTTAGCGGCAGGCTTCTTCTTGTCGGGTGCCTGAGTCAATGCAGTAGCAGCCAGCGATTTAATCTCGCCCGGCGTCAGACTCTTCGGGTCTTTAAGTCCCTTGGAGGCGATGGATGCAACTTTCTTCGAGGTCTTTTCATTCCGTGCCATTTTCATACTCCTTGCTTGTGGGTCGTTTGGTTGTGCAACAACTGCGTGGAAAGGTCAGCCATGACTCATGGCGTTCGGAAGCGACCGGCCGTGGCGCACCTTATCCAGCTGAGTGACAACAGCCGTGATTTTCATCTCGGTGAGTTCGGTACCGATGCCAAGGGGGTAGTTTTCAAGCTCGCTAGGAGAGAAATAGGCGGGCATGCCGTTCGCCGGAATCGTGGCGATCATTTCAAATTGACTGGTGGCCGCGATTTTACCGACCTGGAATGGATTGGGATGCCACTGGATCTCACTGATCTGAAACCCTTTGGACGCTGCGCCCCTGTAGATGGCGTCCTCGATGGCTTTCGCGCCTGCTGCCAAAGCTTCCATGTTCATGCTTCACCTCCCTGCAATAGCTCCTCTGTGAATAATGCCTATGAATAGCCAAGCTGACAACACCTTCCCCGGCCCCGTACCCAAAGAGGCACTCGCCTACTTCCGCACCAAGAAGCTCAAACCAGGCTTCGACTTCCGCGACGTCTGGCGCGAAGAGCACGCCACCGCCTTCACCGTGGCCAAGGCGATGGAGACCGACATCCTGCAGGCACTGCATGCCGGTGTCGATGAGGCGCTCGAGCACGGCCTCACCTATCAGCAGTTCTCCACCCAGCTCACCCCGCTACTGCAGAAACTCGGCTGGTGGGGTAAGCGCGTGATGGACGACCCACTCACCGGCGAGGAGAAGATCGTCCAGCTCGGCAGCCCGCGTCGCCTACGCACCATCTACAACGCCAACCTGCGCACCGCCCGCGCCGCTGGCCAGTGGCAACGCGCCGAGCGCACCCAGAAGAGCCACCCCTATCTGCTCTACCAGTTGGGGCCCTCAGAGAACCACCGCGAGGAGCACGTCGCCTGGGTGGGCACTATCCTGCCGATCGATCACCCCTGGTGGGATGCCCACTTCCCGCCCAACGGCTGGGGCTGCAAGTGCCATGTGCGCCAGATCTCCAAGCGCGAACATGAACGCCTGGTCGCCAGCGGCAACTACCTCACCGAGCCACCCAAGGGCGGCATGCGCAACTGGACCAACAAGCGCACCGGCGAGGTCGAGCGTGTGCCGGTCGGCATCGATCCAGGCTGGGATACCAACCCCGGCAAACTGAGCCGACCCAAGGCCGCCAAGCAGCAGCTCAAGAAGAAGCAGGTCGCACTGAAAAAAGAGATCAAGACACCGCCACCCCAGCCGATCAAACGACTCTGAGATAAAGGAACCAAGAAATGAACATCAGCCCACAACTACAAGAAGCACTGCAGATCCTCGGCCAGGAACCCCTGCCAGGTGATACGGCCGCACGCCTAGAGGCGCTCGAAACAGCCGCCCCCCAGGAAGAGGCCGACCGCTGGGGTGATACCTGGGAGGGCTTCATCGCCGCAGGTGGCCACGATCACGAGATCGAGGCAGCCTCAAACGACCAAAACACAACCACCGCCTGAGCGCCTCTGAGCGCCTCTGAGCCCCTTTTACCGCCGCCGTCATACCCGCATCACCCCGAAATCGCCGCCCTGGGCAATTTAAACGGCAGTTAAACGCTATTGCAGGGCAGCACCGCCCCCCAGATAACGTCAATGGTGACCAAACCAGCTTTAGCACCTCCCATTCTCCCACAACCTCACTCACCAGACACAGACCACCCCAGAGGCAAAGTGCCCCGCGAGTCAGGGTTCTGGTGATACGCGTGATCTGCAATGACCGCTACCACCCTTAAGTAGTCTTTTGTACATGTTGGTTTTCTACAGCGTTAGGGGAAGTCTAGTATGCTTAGCGGTACGTATAACAGGGAGCTTTCTATGACTTATAGTCGGATGTTGAAGTTAGTTCGCGGAATTGCAGTGGTTTGCGCTTTGAGTGGCACTACAAACCTTGTTGCGGCTGATTTGTGCTTTTCCTGTACAGGACTTTCATATGTTGCAGCCATAGGCGACCAAGAGGCCCTTGAAATGAAGGATAGGCAAGCAAGTATCTGCATGGACAAGAAAACACTAAAAATCACCCATCTATCAGCAGGTGCGCATGGCATTAGTGGATACTCTATGTCTGATCATCACCCTGAGGAAATGAGTGTACAGGGGTATTACTATTGGGAGAGTGACAACACATATAACAACTGGAGGTTCAAAGAGGACTTGAAGATTTACGTTGAGTTTTCTGATATTCAGTATCACCTTCAAGTGGTTAACAAGAACAAAAGTAAGGATGTTCGTCTTTCCTATAATGGAAGATGTAGACCATCAAAGCGACTAAAGGATGACTAGCTTACTTGCCGGACTGAACCAAGTTAGCTTTTGGATAGTATAGGATCTCATCATCTAATCCAGTTAACGTCCGCTTTAATCGCTATAGGAAACTTTATCAGGTAGGGATGCGGAGGAATTCAGTGGTTTTGGCAGGAGTCGGCCAGTAGCGGACTACATACTTGATGAACGACTTTGGCTGCAGCCAGCCTAATAACAGTCATTAAAGGTAACCTGAAGATTTGTAAGAAAGGCCCTACATGTAATCATGGGTAAACTATGGCGCTATCGATTCTATTGAATAATAAAAGGTTGAGGGAACGACTCCAGGTTGTTGTTAATGCATGGAAAAGCAGTCTTTTACGCCCCTCGTTATCAAATGATATGCCGCCTACACACTATCACCAATACTGAGTAAGCGGCCTGATATACTGTTAAGTTCAAATCCAAGTTGGAACCACTGTATGACGGAAGCTACAAAGAATAAGAAACCTGACTGGAAAGAACTTGAGTACTTAGTGGCGATGATCCAGAAGAAATTATCCCCTGATGCCACTGTTCAACATAATGTCATGCTTGATGGAGTTGATAGCGAAACGAAAAGGCAAATTGACGTACTAGTTGAGCAAAATATTGGTCAGTACACAATGCAGATAGTTATTGATTGCAAAGACTACGCAAAGCCAATCGATGTTAAAGGCGTCGAAGAATTCCAGGGCTTGGTCCAAGATGTCAGGGCTCACAAGGGGGCTTTGGTGTGCCCGTCAGGTTTTACAAAGGCTGCCTTAAAAAGAGCTAGAAAACTTCAAATAGACTTATATCGCCCTGTCTCAACAGGCAAGCATAAGTGGCAAGCCGCAGTGACTGCACCTGTACTCTGCGACTTTAGAAGCAGCTATATGAGTTTTGGTATAAGTTGTTCCGCGCCTAAGCCGATGACCCTTCAGCCTGATTTCTACGCGCAGCCTGTATGGGACGAGGATGGTAACGAACTGGAGTCCTGTTTTGTAACAGCTCAAAAAAAATGGGATGAAGGTCTATTCCCAAGTGAACCTGGGGAGCATGAGCGACTACCAATTTACGGAGATACAAAAGTTCTTTTTGATAATGGGCACAATGATACTGTCGAGGTAGAACTAACGGTAGGTTTGTTTGTAAAACAAGACTTATACTTAGGTCATTTACCGGTAGAAGATATTAATGGATTGCAAGATGAGAATTCAGGAGCGACTGTAACGAATGCTTTTACGTTAGGCGGGCTTAATCCCCAAGAAGTAGAAAGAAACTGGGATAAAGTTGAAGACGTTGAATCTTTGGAATTTGCGCCGTTACTAAGGGTTGTTGGTTATTACTGCTACGGCGTCGGAACTTAACAAGGCACTGCTGTCGGACAAATTCTCCGCTGCACTCCAAATTTGCCGCAGAGTGCGGCGTTAGGAAAAATAATATACAAAGGATTTAAATGAAACGAGAGTACATATCTCCAGAGAAAAGCCTAAAGGCCTTTAATTGCCCTAACTGCCATGTCTATGCAAAGCAATCTTGGTTTTTTATGGCGGGGGCTTCTGACTCAAATGGGTTTCGACAACAGTACCAAAATGAGAGTTTTTTAATATCTAGTTGTCAAAATTGCTCATCGCCTACAATATGGCTAGGTGATAAAATTATTTTTCCTATTCACTCAGCTTCTGAGCCACCAAATTCAGATTTACCTGACGAAATAAAGCATGACTATGAAGAAGCAAGGACAATAGCTAACTTATCTCCTAGAGGTGCAGCAGCACTATTACGCTTATCAATACAAAAATTATGCGCACATCTTGGACAATCTGGAACCAACATCAACAATGATATAAAAGCCTTAGTTGAATCAGGATTACCTCCAAAAGTTCAGCAAGCATTAGACAGCGTTAGAGTCATAGGAAATGAAGCAGTACATCCAGGCGAGATTGATCTAAAAGATGATCTGGTAACTGTTAATAAGTTATTTAAGCTTGTTAACTTTATTGCTAACAAAATGATAACTGAGCCAAGAGAAATTGATGAAATCTATAACACTTTACCTGAGAATAAAATTGAAGGTATTAATCAAAGAGATAGGAACAATTAATGGATAAGGGGTCTGGATAAGGGGTCAGTACCCTTACCTGCTTATCTGGAGGGTGCGCCTCACCCCAGATCAGCTTGAGCACCTCCCAAACACCGATCACCTCGCTCACCAGGCACAGGCCGCCCCAGGTGCGAAGTGCGCACCGTGAGATCGTGCTGGTGATGGTGATCTTCTGCATCATGATTAGCGTGCTTCTCATCCGGTAGTGGCCAGGGGTAACCCTAACCCGAGTCGAGTCTGTTTTTTTGGATTATTCAACGGCCAACAGGGACATAAGTAGGCCATAAAGTGTCTCGCCTGCTGATCAACCTACTGGCCAGGGTGTGAAACAGATGTTCCACGGCCAACCTATCCGCGCAATTTTCCATACGCATCAGACACTAACCGCGTGGAACACACGACACCATTCCCTATATTGCTAACCAAACCTCTCGCTGGTAGCGTCGGCTCTATTCAATATCAAGGAAAAGGACTGCAGATGAATGACTCAGACAAACAGGGCCGTGGAACTAGGATCATCCTTGGTATGCTCGCCGCGCTGGCCATCGTTTCATCCTGCATCGTCGGTTGGATCTACTACAACCACTTCCACCTGCAGGCCGGGCACGATCTCTCCAACGATCCAGCCGACTGGGGAGTCTTCGGTGACTTCATCGGTGGCACCCTCAACCCCATTATCGGCCTAGTAGGTGTCATCGGCCTCCTTTGGACGATCTATCAAAATCAGAAAGAACTATCAGCAACACGTGCCGAGCTTCGGAGAGCGCACGAAATTGCGCAGGAGGCAGAAGAGCGACGAAAAATTGAAGATAACAAACAAGACATCTTCAGAATGATCGAACTCCTTCATCGAGAACTACAGGAACTACTCGACTCGGAATTGTTTGCTCCATTCGAAGGAACTAATGAACCCACTCCAAATACGTTGTCTATAGGAGCCGTATTGCAATTAAAGTGCATACATGATGTTGAACTTTTTGAGAAAGAGAACGAGGAAGTGTTCCTTGGAATATCGCTACTGTTCACTCATTTACATGAATATCTTTCGGAATATGACAGGCTCTCTGAGATCGATACAATTGTGAAATATTTTAAGCTCACATACCTGCATGAAATATTGGCAATAAAACACACCAAGACAGGGCTACATGAAGATACCGTGAGCTACTTCCTACAACAATAAACATTCAACCTTGCATCCACCCCAAATCGGCTGATAGCGTGAAATAGAACCTCATACCTCTCCCCCGGAACACGTTCCCCCGTCACTCGAGATCGCCCGCCGCCTAATCTGGCGGCATGTACGGAAACGCACACCTAGCCACCGCCATGTGCCACGCACTCGCCCCCACCGAGCGCGTGGCGCTCTGCTTTGAGCTGCCCACCGATGGCAGCGTGCCCGAGTGGGTCGAGCTGATCCCGGCCGGTCCCGAGGTCATTGGCCGCGACAAGCGCGCCTGGCTCAACGACAACCCCCAGGGCGTGCTCGACTATCTACACGCTCTGCAGCAGGAAGCAGGTCGCGACCTCCCCTTCGATTGGGAGCACGCCACCGAACTCAAAGCACCCCAGGGCGAGAAGGCACCGGCCACCGGCTGGGGCAAGGCGTTCGAGATCCGCGACGGTGCCATCTGGGCGCGCGTCGAGTGGACCGAGAACGGCCGCAACGCCATCGCCGCCAAGGAGTACCGCTACCTCTCCCCCGTCTTGGTCTTCGAGAAGGCGACACGCCGCATCGTCGGCCTCTCATCGGTTGGGCTCACCAATCGCCCCAACCTCCATTTAACCGCCCTTAATCGGGAGGCAAATCCCGGTTCAATCGACCACGAGGAAACCGCAATGAAAGAGATCCTAAAGGCGCTCGGCCTGAGCGACGACGCCACCAACGAAGATGCGCTCAACGCCATCGAGAAGATCAACGGCGATCTGCAAACCGCACTCAACAGCGCAGGCGCTGCACCCAGCCTCGACAAGTTTATCCCGCGTGGCGACTACGAAGCCGCCGTCGAACGCGCCAACAACGCCGAGCAGCAGCTCGCCGATCGTGACCAGGCGCAGCTCGACACCGACATCGAGACCGCCATCAACAGCGCCCTGGAGGCAGGCAAGATCACGCCCGCAACGAAGGAGTACCACACGGCGGCATGTCGTGAAGAGGGTGGCCTCGATCGCTTCAAGGCGTTTGTTGAGTCTGCCCCCGTCGTCGCACCCGACAGCGCCCTCGGCGGCAAGGAGATCCCCGACGGTAGTGGTAAGGCCACCGCGCTCAACGCGGAGACTCAAGAGATCTCGGAGATCTTCGGCAACACCGCCGAGGATCTGGAGAAGTTCGGCCAGGCATAAGCCGGGCCATTGTTAGCAACCAACTAAAGGAGAGCCAACATGGCCCTGACCGAAGACCGACAGACCCCATACCAGGATGCAGAGATCCTTTCTGTACCCGTAGCCGCCAGCACCAAGATCTTCGCCGGTGCCCTGGTCGCCGCCAACGCCACCGGCTACGCCCAGGGCGGCGCAGCCGCCACCACTCTCACCTATCTCGGCCGCGCCGAAGAGCAGGTCGATAACTCAGCCGGTGTCGATGGTGATCTCAACATCAAGGTGCGTCGTGGCAAGGCGTTCAAGTTCAAGAACTCCGGCACCGATGCGGTCACCCAGGCCGAACTGGGCAAGAGCTGTTACATCGAGGACGACGAGACCGTCGCCAAGACCGACGGCACCGGCACGCTCTCAGCGTGCGGCAAGGTCGTCGGCATCGAAGGCAACTTTGTCTGGGTCGAGTAATCGAGCCAACAACCTAATTTATCCACCAGGGAGATAGCAGCAATGAAAAAGATCCTCGCACTCACCGCCGCGCTAGCCGTCGGCATCCTGGGCGCTGCTTTTGCAGTGCCTGTAGCAGCCTCGCCGGAGATGGCGCTGGCAATGTTTGAACCAGAGTCGCTCGGCATGATGGGCATGGCAGGCATGATCGTTAACAAGGAGTCACTCGACGGCCTCAGTCGAAACATCAAGGCGACCTTCCAGAAGGCGTTCGATGCTGTCACTGGCGGCTGGCAAGACACCACCATGATCGTGCCCTCCACCGGCTCAGAGAACGACTACAAGTGGCTGACCGGCTGGAAGGGCATGAAGAAGTGGATCGGTGACAAGGTGATCAACGCACTCAAGGCCAACAACTACGTCGTCGCCAACGAAGACTTCGAGGACACCATCGAGGTCGATCGCAACGACATCGAAGATGGCAACCTCGGCGGCTACTCGATCCAGGCGGCTGCATCCGGTGAGTCCGGTGCAGAACTCTATGACGAGCTGGATGCCGACGCCAAGAACGGAGCCTTCACCAACAAGTGCTACGACGGCCAGTTCTACTACGACACCGACCACCCGGTTGAAGATGCGAACGGTGATGTGCAGAGCGTCAGCAACAAGGGCACTGCTGCACTCTCATCAGCCACTGTCGCCGCAGCGCGTGCCAGTTACGGTGCAGCCCGCACCGCGATCATGAAGTTCACCCGCGATGGCGGCAAGCCACTCGGCCTGATGCCAGACACCCTGGAGGTCGGCCCAGCACTTGAGGATGTGGCGCGCGTACTGCTCGAGAACGACGAGCTGGATGACGGCACCAAGAACCCCTACAAGGGCACCGCCAAGCTCAAGGTCAATACCCGCATCACCAGCGATACCCAGTGGATGCTGCATGTGACCAAGCGCCAGATGAAGCCCTTCATCATCCAGGAGCGCAAGAAGCCGGTCTTCGTCGCGATGGATAGTGCTGACAGCCCGAACGTGTTCCTCAACCGCAAGTTCCTCTACTCCGTCGAGGCGCGTGCCGCGAGTGCATACGGCCTCTGGCAGCTGAGCTACGGCTCAACCGGCGCAGGCTAAACGCCCACCCGGTGAATGACAGAGGCGGCGGCACACTCCGCCGCCTCTTTCTCTGAATAGCGAACAAGGGAGCCACCATCATGGCAACAGTTAAGAAGGCAGCACCGAAGAAGAAGGTCGCAAAGAAGGCCGCGCCGAAGAAGAAGGCAGCAGCCAAACCACAGCGCAAAGAGATCGACGCGCTCTACATCAAGACCAAGCCAGGCGTCGCATCATTCCGCCGTGCCGGTCACAAGTTCGACGAACAGGGTCACGGCATCGCGCTCGACGCACTGAACAAGGAGCAGATCAAGCAGCTCAAGGATGAGAAGAACCTCATCGTTGAAGCGGTCACGATCCCTGCAGAGTAACTAGCCGACCATGTACTCAACCGCCTCCAGTCTGATCAACCGCTTCGATGCCACCGAGGTCGCGCAGTTCGCCACGCCGAAGCGCTACCCGGTGGTCGATGCGCTGCTGCTCGAACTGACCGCCGAGAGTGGCGATCGCTCGGCCTATGCAGCCGAGGATATCGAGGCGGCCGACGCGGCCCTGGTCAACATCAACCAGGCACTCGAAACGGCGAGCCAGACCATCGACTCCTATCTCGGTAAGCGTCACACCCTGCCGCTCTCGGCCTCGCAGATCTCATCGAGCCCCCTGCCTGGTTACTGCGAAGACATCGCCCGCTACCTGCTCAACGATGACCAGGAGCTGGAGAAGGTCACCAAGCGCCACGATCGTGCGCTGCGCTGGCTGCGAGATCTCGCCGACGGCAAGGCGAGCCTCGGCGGCGGTGAACCATCAACCAGCCAGGGCGGTGCCGCCGTCGTGACCGGCCCCGGTCGTCGCTTCAAGCGCGGCGGTGGGAGAGTGTTCTAAATGACCGGCACCAGCTACCGCATTAAAGGTGAAGGCTTCCATCAGGTTCGCGAAGTACTCCACACCCTGGAGAACCCCGATCTGCTGCCGCTGCTCGATGCCCTGGGCATGGAGCTGGAGAGCCAGACCCGTCGCAGGATCTCCGATGAGAAGACGGCACCCGACGGCACGCCCTGGGATGAGTGGTCTGAGCGTTACGCAGAGACGCGCCACCAGGGCCAGAGCCTGCTGCAGGGTGAAGGCAACCTGCTCGACTCGATCCAGTATGAGGTGGTCGGTGGTGACGCCGTTGAGTGGGGCAGCAACCTGATCTATGCCGCCATCCATCAACACGGTGGCACAGCCGACATGGCCCCAGGACCAGCAGCCGTGCCAGCGCGTGAGTATCTCGGCCTATCCAGAGGAAACGCCAACGACCTCGATGCGATCGCGCTCGACTGGGCAGAGGAGCTACTCCATTGACCACACGCCAGGAGATCATCGACCGCATCAGCGACCAGGACACCGCCAAGGTGTTCAAAGAGGTGGCCGGTGTCTCGGATATCAACGCCATCACCAAGGGACGCACCTCGACGCCTGGCGTCTATGTCTTCCGCCTACGCCGCCAGGCTGGAGCCAACACCGCAGGCACTGGCGTGGTGCAGAAGGTCAACGACAGCTACGCCGTGGTCATCGTTGAAGATACCGGCCGCGACACGCGCGGCGGTGACGCCTCCGATCTGATCGAGGCGCACTGCGAACAGATCCAGAGCGCACTGCTCAACTGGATACCCGGCAGCGGCAAGCGCGGCCTCGAATATGACGGTGGTCGCCTGGTCACCATCAAGGGCGGCCGCATCTTCTGGCAGGAGATCTACACCCTTCCAGGCAACCAGATCAGACAACTCAACTGAGGAGCACAGCGATGCCTTTCTACGAAGTACTGCAAGCGATGAAGCACCCCACGACCAAGAAGCCCGTCAAGGTCGGCGACTCGATCGAGTACGAGGCCAAAGAGGCCGCCCTGCTGCAGCAGCACAACGTGCTCGGCAAAGAGGTGCCCGCACCGAAGCCCGAGAAGAGGGCCGCGCCGAAGAAAAAGGCCGCCGTGAAGAAACGCGCTGCGCGTAGCAAGTAAGAACAACTGAGGAGAGAACACCATGTCATACGACAGTGAATTAAAAGCGCTACTAACCGTACTCGAGGCGACCTACGGCACCGACCCCGGCAGCGGCCATCAGGGCATCTTGATCAACAAGGGCTCAGAGATTAAGCCGACCGGCGACAAGCGCGTACGCGACACCGTCAACTGGAACCGCTCACCGAGTGGCCACGTAATCGGCGCGAAGGGTTACGACCTCAAGCTACCGATCGAACTCAAGGGCGGTGGCATCGATGGCACCCTGCGCAAGCCAGAGATCGACCACCTGCTGCAGGCGTGTGCGATGAGCGTCGAGGCCGGTTATGTGATCGCCCTCACCAGCGTCACCGGCACCCCCGACGACTCCTGGATCTACGCACCGCTCTCCGATCGCACCGCGATGAAGTCGCTCACCGCCTACTTCCACCACGACGGCTTCAAGTATCCCGTCACCGGCGTGCGCGGCACCTTCGAGCTGGAGATGACCGTCGGCGGCTATGGCCTTTTTAACTTCGACATGAAGGGGATCTACAACGACCCGACCAATATCCCCATCCCCCAGGCAGCGGTCTATGACCACGATCCAGAGCCCTGCGAAAACGCAGGTCTGCAGATCGCCAGCGTCGACATGACCAAGACCGCCGTCAACAGCCTCAAGCTGCGCATCGGCAACGAGGTGAAGGTGCGCAACGACATCAACGCCGCCGACGGTCGCAAGGGGCTGGAGATCTCCGGCATGCGCAACGCCGGTGGCAGCGTCGACCCCGAGGCGATCGCCCTGACCGACTTCGACCCCTTCACCGCCTGGAAGGACGGCACCGCGCAGAAGATCTACGCCACCATCGGCCAGAGCACGGGCAACCGCTGCCGCCCCCTGGTGCGCGCCGCGCAGTATGAGGAGGTGAGCGTCGGCGGCCGCGAAGGCAACCAGGCATACGAGCTGCCCTTCATCGCCAAAGGCGTGAACGGTGACGACGAACTGATGCTGATCTTCTACTAAGCATCAAGCGCGATTTAACACCCCATTAAATAACCGATAAAGGAACAGACAGATGGCTCTAAAACTGATGAGCGACAACTTCACCGCCGAGGTCTCACTCTCACTGCCCGACGACGACAAGATGGTGAAGCGCCGTTTTAACGCGCGATTCAAGTCGCTGGAAAAATCCGAGATCGACGCACTGGTCAACGCCAACAGCGACGACGGTGGCGATGCAGCCCTGCTCAACCAGGTGCTGCTCGGCTGGGATGGCCTGCGAGATCTCGACGGCAATCTGATCGAGTACAGCGAGGAGAACCAGGCCGAGGTGTTCGAGGCAACGCCCTACACCGCCGCGATGGTTCGCGCCTACTTCGCCAAGCTCAACGGTGGACGCGGAAAAAACTAACCGAGGCGGCCGAGCACCTGGCCGCTGAGCATTTTCACCATGCCCGTCAAGGACGACAGGCACCCATACAAGAGCAGCTTGATGGTCTGGTCGATGACGCTACCGCCGAGATCTTTTTAAACATCATCAAGCGCAGGCAGCACAGCGACGACGTCGAAGTACTGCCAGAGAACTGGCCGGTCGTTGAACTCTTCGAGGTGGTCGGCAACGAGTGGCACCTGGTGCCGAATGGCCAACTGCATCGCCTGGACTGGAGCGCCATCGATCGACTGATGGGCTACCACGAGGTCGAGCAGGGCAACGAGCTGATGAGAGGGCTGCATATCTTCTCGCAACACTACGCCAAGAAGTTCAACCAACTATTGATTGAGGCGAAATGACAGAGCGCACCGTAAAATTCCGACTACAAGCTGACAACGGTCAGATGGTCGGCGAGGTGCGCGTCGCTGCCAGGGAGTTCGATCACCTGGGCGCAGAGGTCGAGCAGACCGGCCGCCAGGCAAAGACCGCTGGCCGCAATGTCGACCGCCTGGGCAACGACACCAGGGGCGCAGGCAACCTGGCCCGATCGGCAGCGGCAGACTTCAAGAGCATGGCGCTGCAGGTCGCCTCGGTCGCGGCCGCCTCGGTCGCCATCAGGAGCGTGATCACCACCGGCGCGAGCTTCTACCAGCAGATGGCCAACGTCGCCAGCGTCGCCGGTGCCGGTGCCGATGAGATGGAGCGCCTCACCTCGGCGGCACGCGATCAGGCCAAGGTCTCGATCTTCTCTGCCAGCCAGGTCGCCGAGGCGCAGTACCACCTCGCCTCGGCCGGTCAGTCGGTCAGTCGGTCAGTCGGTCAACGAGATCATCGACTCGCAAAACGGTGTCATGGCACTGGCCGCCGCCACCCAATCCGACCTGGGCAGAACCACCGAGATCGTCAGCTCATCACTCTCGCAGTTCGAACTCGAGGCGAGCGAGGCGACGCGCGTGGCCAACGTCTACGCCGCCGCCATCTCTGGCAGCCAGGCCAACATGCAGAAGCTCGGCGATGCGATGCGCTATGTGGGACCAGTGGCCAAGTCACTCAACCAGGATATTGAATCGACCACCGCCGCCGTCTCGATGCTGTTAAACGCAGGCTTCAAAGGTGAACAGGCAGGCACCGCACTGCGCGCCTCTCTGATCGCCTTGAACAAACCCTCCAAGGAGGCCGCAGGACTGATCGAAGCGATCGGTCTAAAGGTGACCGATGTCAGTGGCAAGTTTGTCGGCTATCAGTCGATGATCGAACAGCTCGCAGAGGAGCAGCTCGATCTCAACCAGGCCGCCACCCTGTTCGGCTCTGAGGCCGCACCGGCGATGCTGGCGATGGTTGGCCAGGGTGCCGATGAGTTCAACCGCATGCGCGAAGCGATCACCGGCACCGGCAAGGCGCTGGAGATGGCCGACGCTCAGACCAACACCCTGCTCGGTGACTGGAAGCTCTTCCTCTCGGCCACCGAAGAGGAGGCGCTGTTGCTCTATGACGATCTGCAGCCCGCACTGCGATCAACCGTGCAGAGCATGCAGACGATGGTCGGTTACACCGGCGAAGCGGTCGCCATGTTGGCGGCCCTGATCGTGGCGCGCACCGTCAGTGCAGGCGTCGGCATGCTCAGTGCGCAGATGGCCGCGCTCACCGTTACCAGCCGCAGTGCCGCCACCGGCCTGGTCACCGTACAGCGTGCCTCGGCCGTCACCGCCGCGCGCATGATTGTGCTGCGCAACGCCGCTGCCGCTGCACGCTCCACGCTTGCCTTCTTCGGCGGCCCCGCCGGGCTGGCCGTAACTGCTGTTGCAGGTTTGGCAATCTGGGCATCATCTACACGCGATGTTGCGGAAGAAACAGAAAATCTGACAGAGAAGCTATATCTGTTGCGCGGTGAAGAGAGTAAGGCGTATTCGATACGGCTTCAGGAACAGATTAGGAAGGTCAAAGATCAAATCAGAGAGTACGAAGATACCTTAAGAGAGGCACCAGGATTCTTGGAGGTAATCACCGGCTCTGGAGGAAAACGCAAAGAGGTGCACGCGCAGCTCGGTGTGACACGGCGCATTTTGCGAGAACTAATTCGGCAGTACGACGAACTGCGCACATCAATGCAGGAGACCGGCAAGGGCAACGATGATCTTGGCAGCACCACCAAGGAACTCACCGATGACCAGCAGAAGCTGCTCGATAAGCTGTTGCCGACACGTGCCGCCTACCGTGACTACTACGCTGCCATTTCTCAACTCGAGAACCTTAAGCCTCACCTCACCGCCGACCAGTACCAGGAGGCGATGTTCAGCCTCAACGAGCAACTAGACGGTGCAGTCAACAAGACCGACACACTGACTGACGCCACCAGCGCATTGAAAGAGGAGATCAAAGCGCTGATGGATAACCTCTTCCCCGAGGATGCCGCCTTCGATCAGTACAGTGCCGATCTCAACCTGCTGGCCAAGGCGAACCTCGACCCGCAGCAGTACCAGGCGGCCGTCGATGCACTCACCGAGCAGCACCTCGGCATGGACACCCCAGAGAGCGAGGCAGGCAGCACCGCGATCGATGACTACCAGGAGCAGCTGCGCAATCGCTACGACGCCCTCGACCGCGAGCTGATGAACGAGCAGCAGCGCCTCGATGACCACTACACCGATCAGCTCTTCCTGCTCGAGGAGATGTACGACACCGGCGAGATCCTCGACACCGAGTACTACGACCAGCGCGCCCGCATCGAGGCCAACTACCTCGAGGCGAGCAAGCAGAAGGCGACCGAGTGGGAGGAGACCTGGAAGGCGGCCGGTGATCGTTTCGCTGCCGGTATCGGTGACGCCACCGCCGAGGCGCTCTTCGAGCAGGAGAGCATGGCCAACTCGATGAGGTCACTCCTCAAGGGTGTGGCCAAGCAGGTGATCTCAACGCTGGTCGAAATCGGCGTGAAGAAGGTCGCGCTCTGGGCGCTGGAGAAATCGGGCTTGGTGGCCACCGCCGCCGCCAACACCGCCGCCGCTGCCACCGCTGCCGTCGCCTGGGCACCCGCTGCCGCTGCCGCCTCGCTGGCGATGGCCGGTGCCAACGCCGTGCCCGCACAGGCAGGCATCGCCACCACCTACGCACTGACCAACGCCATGAGCCTGGCCGGTGTCGCCCACGCCGGGCTCGATGACGTGCCGCGCGAGGGCACCTACCTGCTCAACCAGGGCGAGATGGTGCTCGCCCCTGGTAACGCCGACAAGCTCGAGAAGGGACTGGACCAGATGGCCGACGGTGGTGGCGGTGGCGACAGCTACCACTTCACCTTCGAGATCAAGGCGCTCGATGGTGCATCGGTCAACCAGGTGATCGAGACCAAGGGCCGCCGCGCCGTGACGAACATCATCCGCGATGCGCGCGAGCGCAAGGGCAAATCAGGGGTATAGCGAACCATGCCAGGCACACTCCCCATAGAGACCGGCATCGAGGCACTGCGCGTGCGCTCGATCGACCCGACCCTCACCAGTGACGACAACGCCAACGGCGACTATGTACGCAAGGTCGGCGCGCAGCGCTGGGCCTTCACCATTCGCTGGCCAAAACTCTCGCACCAGGAGGTGCGCCAGGTGATGGCCTTTATCAATACGCAGCGCGGTGCCTTCCACACCTTCGAGGTGGTGATGCCGGTGCTCTCCGATCCGCAGGGTGCAGCGAGCGGCACACCGCTGGTCGACGGTGCTGGCCAGACCGGCAACGCCATCAACACGCGCGGCTGGACACCCAGCATCACCGTGCTGATGGCTGGCGATAAAGTACGCTTTAACGGTCATTCAAAGGTCTATGAAGTGACCGCCGATGCACTCAGTGATGGCACCGGCCTCGCCGCCCTCGCACTCTACCCGCCGCTGATGGCATCCCCTGCAGACGGTGAAGCGCTCACCGTCACCGACGTGCCCTTCACCGTGCGCGCCAGCAACAAGGACCGCGAGTTCAATATCCGGGCTAACGACAACACCCTCGCACTCGATGTGGTAGAGGCACTATGAGCGATCGCGATCTAAGCACTGAGATGCAGACGGAGGTGGCCAAGTCTGCCATCAGACCGTTTGTACTGACCGAGATCGAGTGGGACAGCGGCACGCAGCGCCTCACCGACACCTACAAGGATATTGTCCATAACGGCAACACCTACCTGGCCAACGGCCTGCTGCTCAATATTGGTGATATCACCGAAGAGCTGGAGCTGACCAACAACAGCCTCAAGATCACCCTCACCGCCGTGCAGCAGGATGTGCTGGCGCTGCTGCTCAGCGGCGACTACCACAACCGCGCGGTGATCATTCACCGTGGCCTGCTCGATGATGGCGAGCTTCTGGTGGTCGATCCCGTCTCGGTCTTTCGCGGCCAGATCGATGACTTCCGCTTCGAGGAAGATCCCCGCGCGGGCACCGCCACCATCTCCCTGACCGTCGCCGGTGAGTGGTCCGACTTCGAGCGCGTCGCCGGTCGCCGCACTAACGATGCAGACACGCAGAGCTTTTTCCCTGGTGATCGCGGCTTCGAGTTTGCTGGCCAGACCATCAACGATCTCAAGTGGGGGCGCGTCTGATGGGCTGGGGTGACGTCAAGGACTGGTGGGATGAGCAGTGGGACGACTTCACCGACTGGGTCGATGATGTCTGGGACGACATCACCGACTGGTTCAGCCCCGACCTCTCCGACCTGGAGAAGAAGTTCGACGGCACCCTGCTCAACAAGTCGAGCAACGTCGCCGAGATCCCGGTCGTCTACGGCACGCAGCGCGTCGGCGGCATCATCACCCTGATGGCGGTCACCGGCGACAAGAACGAATTCCTGCACCTGATCCTCACCCTCTGCGAGGGGCCGATCTCCTCGATCAACACCGTCTACCTCGACGACGTGCCCTCTACCGATGAACGCTTTGCGGGTAGCGTCTGGATCAACAAGCACAAGGGCGAAGAGGATCAACTGGCCGATGCCGATGCAGTGGCAGAGATCCCCGGCTGGACCAGCGACCACCGCCAGCAGGGCACCGCCTATCTCTACGTGCGGCTGCACTGGAACCGCGATGTATTCGCACGCCGCCCGGTGATCACCGCCGATATCGGTGGCCGCCTGGTGAAAAACTACAACCACGACATCGTGACCTGGAGTAACAACCCGGCCTGGTGCATCGCCGACTACCTGACCCACCCCCGCTACGGTAAGCGGCTGCCCGAGAGCGCGATCGACACCGCCAGCCTCATCGCGGCTGCGAACTACTGCGAGGCCGACATCAGTCTCTACAGTGGTGCACCGGCTGACCAGCCGCGCTACACCTGCGACGGTGTGGTCGACACCTCACGCACCCTCTGGGCCAACATCAAAGAGCTGCTGAGCAGCTGCAACGGACGACTGCCACGCATCAACGGCAACTATGCGCTGATCATCGACAAGGACGAGGTCGACGCCTTCGCCTGGGATGAGTCAATGGTGCTCGGTTCAATCTCGATGAGTGGCGGCTCACGTCGCTCACGCTCAAACCGCATCTCGGTCGGCTACCGCAACCCCGATAATGAGTGGCGCAGCGATACCCTACCGGTCGACTCGGCCGCCTACCTGGCCGCCGACAACGGCATCGCCCACGAGTCGCGTATCACCTTGCCCTTCTGCATCAGCCCCTACCGTGCGCAGATGCACGGTGAACTGGCGATGCGCATCTCACGCGATCGCGCCACCGTCTCTTTCATCACCAAGCTGGCCGCCCTCGACCACCTGCCCAGCAGCGTCGGCACCTTTAGCCACAGCTCACTCGGCTGGGTCGATCAGCGCGTGCGCATCGTGCGCATGAGCCTGCGCCTCGATGCCACCGTGGCCATCACCCTCAAGCGCCACGACGGTGATCTCTACGACCTCACCCTGCCCGGTGTCTACACCCCACCGACCACCACCACGCTACCCAATCCGCTACACGTCGAGCCGCCCACCAACCTGGTGTTAACCGAGCAGCAACACGATCTCTATGGCGAGGCGCTCTTCACCTGGACCGAAGCGGCCGACGCCTTTGTCACCGACTACCAGGCGCAGATCCGTCTGGTCGCCGGTGGCAGCTGGATCGATCTCGGCACCCGCGAAGGGACCAGCCGCACCGTGCGCAACCTGCTGCCAGGTGTTTATGAATTCCAGGTGCGGTCGGTCAACGACAGCGGCGTACATAGCGGCTGGCTAACCCTGGAGTGCACCATCGCCATCGCCGCCGTGGTGCCGCGCGTCAGAGGGCTGGAACTCTTCGGCCAGGGCAACGACCACATCTTCACCGGCCGCGATGCCAAGTTCGCCTGGCGCGAGGGCTCACTCAATTTCAGCTACGACCTCGGCGATGAGCCTTTTGGTGCAGGCAGCGGCGCGCGCGATCTCTACTTCAAAGACTACGAAGTCAGGGTGCTCGACATCGACAAAAACCTGCTGCGCACCGAGCACGTCACCGACAACTGGTATATCTACAGCTATGAGAAGAACGTCGAGGATGACGGCCCCCGTCGTGAATTCATTCTCGAGGTCTATCAGCGCGGCCGCCAGAACCAGCTCTCCACCAAGGCCGCCAGGCTGCGCGTCGAGAACGCCGCACCCGCTGCACCCACCGCTTACAAGATCACCCCAGATCACGATTCGATCATCGTCGACTTCGACCGCCCCAGCGATACCGACTACAAGGGGTGCTCAGTTTGGATCGGCACCGCCACCGGCTTCACCCGCAACGCTTCAACGATCATTTACACCGGCGCTAACGACCAGTTTCTGATCGACCACATCGGCGACAACTCACCCCTGCAGCCCGAGACCGAGTACTTCATCGCCATTCGCTTCGAGGATGAGTTCGGCAACAGCGGCACCGAGTCGGTGGAGATCTCAGCCACCACGCGCAAGGCACCCGTTGCTGTGATCGATGGCACGCTCATCGGTGGCGTGGTCTGGAACGGTGATGACGAAGAGAAGATCGAGGCGACAGTCACCACCGATACAGGTGACACCATCGTCGGCCAGTTCAACTTCGGCGGCTACTGCGACCGGCACACATCAGCAGGCGGCGTCTCAACCGACTACATCACCGGCGCACACGCTCGCGCCTTCGCCTGGTTCGAGATCTACCGCGAAGACGTCGGCAGTCCAACCAGTGACACGCTGGTCGCTGCCAGTGGCGACACAAACAATCCGAACTACTTCTCCGGCATCTACACCACCTACTACCGCACCGAATACGTCCCGCTCGGCTTTATCGATCAGCCGCCTGCAGGCAACTACCGCTACTACGTTAAATACTATTTTCGTGCTGCAGATGCCCGCGATCTGCTCAAAGAGAAAGCACGGAGTTTCACCCTCACGAGGCACCGCGCATGAGCCAATACAAGATAGGCACCGCCAGCGTCACCAACGGCAGCCAGGTGGTCACCGGCACCGGCACCAGCTGGCTCGCAGAGATCACTGCAGGCGACGAATTCACCCTGCCCGGCAGCGGCATTTGGTACACCGTCGGCAGCATCGACTCTGACAATCAGATCACGTTAAACGCTGCATATACAGGCGCAACCGCTGCCGATCAGAGTTACACGATCGTGCGCGACTTCACCGACAGCGGCATCCCTTACCCAGAGCCCGGTGACATCGACACCGCCGCAATATTCAAGCGTGCCATGTTCCTGCTGCAGACCCTGCTCGATGCCGGTGGTGCCGGTGGCGATATGCTCGCCTCCGTCTACGATCCCGACGCGGTCGCAGGTGACGCCTTCGATCGAACCAACCACAGCGGCGCACAGGCGATCGCCACCATCACCGGCCTGCAGGCTGCGCTCGATCTGCTCGCCCCGCTGGTCAGTGCAGCGCTCACCGGCACGCCGACCGCACCGACCGCAACCGAGGGCACCGACACCACCCAACTCGCCACCACCGCCTTTGTGCAGGCCGCCGTCGCCGCCCTGGTCAACGCATCACCCGCCGCACTCGACACCCTCAACGAACTGGCCGCCGCGCTCGGTGACGATGCAAACTTCTCCACCACCATGACCAACGCCCTGGCCGGTAAGCAGGACTATGATGCCGACACTGCAAAGACGGATGTGGAGCAGACCTTTAGTGCCAAGCAGAGCTTCGGTGCGGCCGTGCATGAGAAGATCAACGCGATCGCCGCCAGCAACATCGATGTCGCTCTCGGCAGTCTCTACACCAAGACCATTACAGGCGCGACCACCTTCACCGTCAGCAACGTACCGGCCACCGGCAGTGTGGCCAGCTTCATTCTCGATCTCACTAACGGTGGCTCATCGACGATCACCTGGTGGGCCGGTGTGAAGTGGGCAGGCGGCACCGCGCCCACACTCACCGCCGCAGGTCGTGATGCGATCGGCTTCTACACCCACGACGGCGGCACCACCTGGACCGGCCTGCTGCTGGGGCTGGATCTACAATGATAGGGCTTCTGGTGATGGCCGCTGCAGGGCTCGGTGGAGATGACGCACCGACGCTCGACTTCCGCGCAGCCTATACAGACACCGGCAACAGCAGCGGCTATACATTCAGCGCCGCCGATATCGGCACCGCCTCGGCCACCCGTCGTGTGGTCGTGACCGTCGCGGCCGATGATAAATCGATGGGTGATATCTCCGGCGTCACGATCGGCGGCAGCGCCGCGACGCAGGTCGTGAAAACGTCCACACCGACCGGCACCAACAAGCCCACCGTCTCGATCTGGGAGCTGGACGTCGCCAGCGGTGCAACGGCCGATATCGTCGCCACCTTCACCGACTCGAAAAACCGCTGCGCGATCAGTGTCTATGCGCTCGATAACCTGGCCACTGGATCGGTCAGCAATACCACCGACCAGGAGAGCGATCCGATCTCGGTCACCCTCAACGTCGAGGCAGGCGATATCGTCATCGCCGCAGCTGCTGCAGGCGTCGACCAGAGCTACAGCTGGACCGGCGCGACCGAAGACTACGACACCGCACTCGAAGGCACGTCGTGCTTCTCTGGGGCGTCCGAGGTCATGGCCTCGACCGACGCCTCCTACTCAGTCAGCGCATCGCTCGGCGGTGCAGGTAATCACGAGCGGCTTGCCGTCGCAGTTTGGAGATAGATCATGCCCTGGATACTTCTGAAAGATGGTAAAGAGATCACCCGCAGCAATGTGTGGAACCCCCACCGCTTCAACCGCCTGACCGGCATCTCCTTCCAGTCGATTGAACCGGCCACGGATTGGTCATGGAACCATGACGGCCACACGCTCGCCTGGGAAGCGCCAGCACCGACAACGCTGACCCTCGACGATGCCAAAGAGCACAAGCGCGAAGAGATCCGCGCCGCCCGCTGGAAGGCAGAGGCACAGCCGGTCAACCACAACGGCATCGAATGGCACGGCGGCCGCGACTCAGCCGCACTGCTCCACGACGCCTACCAGCTCGCCGATGTCCAGGGAGAACCGGCGACCATCTTCACCGACACCAGCAACACCCCGCACCTCCTCGAACTGGCCGAGGCACTGCAGGTAGTGATCGCCGTCGGCAACGCCGCACAAGAAATATTCAGAACCAAGCAGCAGCTCATGAACGCCATCGACGACGCCACTACGATCGAGGCCGTCGAGGCGATCGCCTGGCCCGCCTGATCACCCTAGATATCGACCTATAAATGATCAGGATAGCGGGCAGCAATCTCAGGAGCACCATTGATCAATATGACCGCAACAACGAGCCCGATCAAAAACAAAATTGCAATGACTTCAAGTTTCATATCAGCTTCATCTCATCACCAGGCAGAAGTGCCATATCTATATAGACGGGAGGGGGTGATAATTTGGGTAAACAGCTCTTAAATGAGAGATGAAACGAGCCTTAAATAGGCCAACAATCGGCCACGTCAGAGGCCGCAGAACAGCCCCTCAGAGCCCCTAATAAGAGACGCCAAGAAGTGCATTAAAGGGGTGTTAAAAGGCGTTAAATCGACCCAGAAACAGGCCAAAAATCACCCAAAACAGGGTGTCGCAAACCAAGTGGCGAGGCGTCTCAAATCAAGCGACGCGCTACAAGCGCTTTTCAACTGGATGCGGGAACTGATACTTAAACGACACTTAATAACAAAAAAAGCCGACCAGAAGGTCGGCTTTTTTTGTTATTGGTCGGGGCGAGAGGATTCGAACCTCCGACCACCTGCACCCCATGCAGGTGCGCTACCAGGCTGCGCTACGCCCCGAAAGGTATTACTTAGATGGGGATTCCGCCTCAAAGCGGAGGCGAGATGATACCCGCTTTAGAACGGGAAATAAATCACTATCGGTGATTAAGGAGCTCTAGAACCTCTTCCAGCTCATTGCGTAGTGAACGCGCAAGCTGTTGGGTCTGGCTTAGTTCCTCTTTCACTTCGGTGCCAGAGAGACGCTGACGAGCCCCGCCGATGGTGAAGCCCTGCTCGTAGAGCAGTGCACGAATCTGACGGATCAACATCACATCGTGACGTTGATAATAACGACGATTACCGCGACGCTTGACTGGCTTGAGCTGAGGAAACTCCTGCTCCCAATAACGCAGCACGTGTGCTTTGACATCACAGAGCTCACTTACCTCACCAATAGTGAAGTAGCGCTTCGCCGGAATCGGCGGTAATTCGTTATTGTTGCTTGGTTCCAGCATATGCCTCGACTCTAGCCTTGAGTTTCTGTCCTGGGCGGAATGTCACTACTCGACGTGCGGTAATTGGAATCTCTTCACCCGTCTTGGGATTTCTTCCTGGGCGCTGGTTTTTATCTCGTAGATCAAAGTTGCCGTAGCCGGAGAGCTTCACCTGCTCTCCCTTCTCAAGACACGCCTTGATGTCTTCGAAGAAGATCTCAACAAAGTCTTTTGCTTCACGCTTATTGAGACCGAGTTCCTCAAATAGACGATCGGCCATATGTGCTTTGGTCAGTGTCATTCCCTAATCTCTCAGTGTCGCACCCAGTGTTTCCTGGATTTTATTCAATACTCGCGAGATAACGTCGTCGACGTCCGCATCGGTAAGAGTGCGCGAATGGTCTTGTAAAATCAAGCCAATAGCTAAGCTTTTTCTCCCATTTTCGACCCCTTCCCCAGAATAAACGTCGAATAACTCGACCTTCTGCAGCAGTTCGTTCTCTTCAGCACCGATCGTGTCGACAACTTGCTGAGCTGTAATCTTCTCATCAACAACAATGGCCAGATCACGGCGTATCGCCGGGAATTTGGAGAGCGGCGTGAACTTGGGCAGAGTCGCCTCGGTGATCGACTCAACCTCAAGTTGGAAGAGAAATACCGGGCCATTGAGCCCCAGCTTCTTCAAAAGCGAGGGGTGAATCGCCCCGAGCCAGCCAGCCAGCTGATCACCCTTGCGGATCTCGGCAGACTGTCCCGGATGGAGAGCGGGATGTGAGGCCGACTCAAAGCGGAACGCTGTATCGGTGCCGGAAAGCGCCAACAACGACTCAATGTCAGCCTTCACATCGTAGAAGTCGACCGCATCACTCGCGCTGTTCCAGCCTTCAGGATAGCGACTACCCGAAACGACGCCTGCAATCTGTTTTTTCTGAACAAGATCATCGAGTTGCCCGACAAAGCTAAGACCCGTCTCAAAGAGCTTTATACGCGATTGCTGTCGATTCTGGTTGTACTGAAGCGCCTTGATCAACCCCGGCCAGAGAGTGGTCCGCATCACCGACAATTCAAGCGAGAGCGCATTAGCAAGCTCTACCGGTTTTGCTTCTGGATCAAGCAATGACTGCAGCTCTGGATCAACAAAGCTGTAACTGATCGCCTCCTGATAACCTCGGTCGATCAGCAGATTAGAGAGTCGGCGAGCATCGAGTTTTTGCTCGCTTTCATGCTGCCCCGACATCTCAGCCAACAAGCGGCTACTGGTCAGCGCATTGTATCCGTGGACACGGGCTACCTCTTCAACCAGATCGGCCTCAATCTCAATATCGAAGCGGAAGCTGGGCGGAATCACCTTCCAGCCATCATCGGTGCGGCTAACCGCCATACCGAGACATTCGAGAATCTCACCGATCTCAACAGCAGGAATATTTGATCCGAGCAGACGGGCCACCCTCGCCTCTCGCAGTACCACCTCATGACGCTGGGGTAACTGGTCGCTATTCACTACTTCAATCACCGGACCCGCCTCACCACCGGCGATCTCCAGTAGCAGCTCGGTTGCACGCTCCATAGCACGACGTTGTAGCTCTGGATCTACGCCACGCTCAAAACGGTGTGAAGAGTCGGTATGCAGGCCGTAACCACGGGCACGACCGGCAATCACCTCAGGGGTAAAGAAGGCCGCTTCGAGCAGTAGCGAGGTGGTGCCATCACTCACACCTGAGGCCTCACCGCCCATGATACCGGCAAGCGCCAGTGGACCCTTGTGATCACTAATCAGCAGAGTCTCTGCATTGAGCTCAATCTCTTGACCGTCTAGCAACACCAGCTTTTCACCCGCATCAGCAAGGCGCACCTTGATGCCCCCCTCAAGCTTCTGCAGATCAAAGGCATGCATCGGCTGGCCCAGCTCGAGCATCACGTAGTTAGTAATATCAACCATCGCACTGATGGCTCGGACACCGCTGCGACGCAGACGCTCAACCATCCAGACTGGTGTCTCGGCGGCAAGATTGATGCCGGTGACAACACGACCGAGGTAACGCGGGCATGCCTCAGGCGCTTCAACATTGATCTCGAAGCGCTGTTCGGTGGTAGCTGCCACTGCATGTTGTTCGGGAATGGTGACGTCGACACGGTTCAATACACCAACTTCGCGCGCCACACCCATCACACCCAGACAGTCGCTGCGATTAGGGGTCAGGCCCAGCTCAAAGACGGTATCGTCGAGATCGAGGTGCTCTCGCACGCTCTGACCAATGACCGCTTCGCTTGAGAGCTCCATCAAGCCATCAGCGCTCTCGGCCAGCCCCAGCTCTTTGGCGGAGCAGAGCATTCCCTCAGACTCAACGCCACGCAGCTTGGCTCGCTTGATCTTAAAGTCACCCGGCAGCCAGGCACCGATACGCGCTGCTGCAACCATCAACTCTGGACGGACGTTACTTGCTCCACAGACGATCTGCAGCGGTTGTCCCTCACCGACATCGACCTCACACACCTTAAGCCTATCGGCATCGGGATGCGGCACAGCAGTTAGCACCTTACCAACCACGATACCGTCAAACTCGGGGGCTGCCGGTTCTGCAGCATCGACCTCGAGTCCAGACATGGTCAGCTGTTCGGAGAGCACCTCGCTGCTAATGTTGGGATTCACCCATTCACGCAGCCACTTTTCACTGAATTTCATTGCTGTATTTCCGTAATTTCAGAGCTGATGATCAGCCCTTACCGAACTGTTTAAGAAAGCGCAGATCGTTCTCGAAGAAGAGCCGCAGGTCATTCACACCGTAGCGCAGCATGGTGAGTCGCTCGACCCCCATACCGAAGGCAAAACCAGTGAACTGCTCATTATCGATCTTGGCGTGTTCGAAAACCTTAGGGTGCACCATGCCGCAGCCAAGCACTTCGAGCCAACCGGTATGACTACAGACGCGACACCCTTCGCCGCCACACATCACGCACTCAATATCGGCCTCAGCCGATGGTTCGGTGAAGGGGAAGTAGGAGGGGCGAAAACGAATCCGTAGGTCCTTCTCGAAGAAGAACTTCAGGAACTCATCGAGAATTCCCTTGAGATCGGCAAAACTGACATTCTCATCGACCATCAATCCCTCAACCTGATGAAACATCGGTGTGTGGGTTAGGTCGGAGTCACAGCGATAGACACGCCCAGGTGCGATTACTCGCAACGGCGGCTCCGATTTTTCCATCACCCGCACCTGTACCGGTGAGGTGTGGGTACGCAGCAATCGATGGGCATCAAAGTAGAAGGTGTCGTGCATCGCACGCGCTGGATGGTGCGCTGGGATGTTGAGCGCTTCGAAGTTGTGATAGTCATCCTCGATCTCGGGTCCCTCGGCGATCTCGAAGCCGAGCCGGAGAAAGAACTCCTGGATTCGTTCCTGGGTACGGGTAACTGGGTGCTTGCCACCACTCTGCTCACCACGTCCTGGCAGGGTAATGTCGATCGACTCGGCAGTAAGCTTGGCATCAAGCTGGGCCTGTTCGAGCTCACCCTTGCGCGCTTCTATCTGCGCCTGCACGGCCTGTTTGACCTTATTGATTGCCTGACCGGCCTCACGGCGCTGCTCAGGTGCAAGCTTGCCCAAGGCCTTGAGCTGCTCGGTCAACAACCCCTTTTTGCCCAGATAGTGAACCCGGACCTGGTCGAGATCCTGAAGGCTCGTTGCCTCGGCGAGCTGTGCTACCGCCTGCTGTTCTAGCGTTGCCAGATCTTCCACAACTATCGATCTCCATGGAGATTTGGAACCACCAATCTATTTGGCAGCCCCGTAAAAAATAAGAAGGGGAAAGGCACAGGCCCTTCCCCTCTCTGTAAATTGGTTTGGTTACACACCGCATTGCGGCGTGTAACCAGATCGTGCTCGCTTACAGATTGGCCTTGGCCTGCTCCGCCAGAGCAGCAAATGCTGCCTTGTCGAATACAGCCAGATCAGCCATAACCTTGCGGTCGATCTCGATTGAAGCCTTCTTCAAACCGTTAATGAAACGGCTGTAAGAGAGACCATTCAGACGAGCGGCTGCATTGATACGGGCAATCCACAGGGCACGGAACTGACGCTTACGCTGACGGCGGTCACGGTATGCGTACTGACCTGCCTTGGTTACGGCCTGCTTGGCTACACGAACGACACGACTACGGGCACCATAGTAGCCCTTTGCCTTGCCGAGGATCTTTTTGTGCTTGGCACGTGCGGTTACACCACGTTTTACTCTTGGCATTGTCTACTCCCCTTATTTAGTACAAAGCATACGGCGTACCATTGGTACATCGACTGCATCGATCATTGAGGGAGCACGCAGGTGACGCTTACGCTTAGTGCTCTTTTTGGTGAGAATGTGACGACGGTGCGATGAGTTGCACTTGAAGCCTCCACTCGCGGTTTTTTTGAAGCGCTTGGCAGCACCTCGATTGGTCTTCATCTTAGGCATTTTCTACTCCAGTTTGAGTGTTATTAAAACTTCACGCCGGCAGCCTTTGAAAGCCGGACGCTGAAGCATCTTGCTACTTACTTGCCCTTTCTAGGGGCGATCATCATAACCATCTGACGACCTTCAGAACGGGGATGCTGCTCAACCGTTCCATACTCTTCCAGGTCTGCCGCAACCCGCTGCAATAGCTGCAGGCCGAGCTCCTGGTGAGCCATCTCCCGACCACGGAAACGAAGCGTTACCTTGGTACGGTCTCCATCCTCAAGAAAACGGATGAGATTACGCAACTTGATCTTGTAGTCGCCCTCATCGGTTCCGGGACGGAACTTAACCTCTTTAATCTGAATCTGTTTCTGCTTTTTACGCGCCTGCTGAGCCTTTTTACTCTGCTCAAACTTGAACTTGCCGTAATCCATCACTCGACAGACTGGCGGTTCCGCATCAGGAGAGATCTCAACCAGATCGAGATCGGCTTCTTCAGCGATACCGAGCGCTTCAGCGTTTGATACAACTCCGACCTGTTCTCCATCAGCACCGATCAAACGGATGCTTGGTGCGGTGATCTCACCGTTGAGACGGGTTGTATCCTTTTTGTTTTTCAGGGCGATGCTTCAATCCTCCAAAATAGTGCGGCCACGCGACTCGACTTCAGCAGCGAAGAGATCAGCGAGTTCAGAAACACTCATCGATCCAAGATCTTCACCACTTCGGGTACGCACGGCCACGGTAGCAGATTCAACTTCCCGATCACCAACAACCAGCAGGTACGGGACACGCTGTAATGTGTGCTCGCGGATTTTAAAGCCGATCTTCTCATTTCTCAAGTCCGATTTAATCCGGAAGCCTTGATTTTGCAAGGTTTGTTCGACTTGCTGAACAAATTCGGCCTGGTTATCGGTGATATTCATCAGCATCGCCTGGGTCGGTGCCAACCAGAGCGGGAATGAACCGGCGTGCTGCTCGATCAAAATTCCTATAAAACGCTCGAGTGATCCGAGGATCGCGCGATGCAACATAACCGGAATCTGGCGGCTGCCATCCTCGGCGACATACTCGGCATCGAGACGACCGGGCATGGAGAAATCGACCTGTATAGTGCCGCACTGCCAGACACGATTGAGACAGTCACGTAGTGAGAATTCAATCTTTGGTCCGTAGAAAGCACCCTCGCCCGGCTGCAGATCCCAATTCATACCCTTGGCATTCAGTGCACGCTCGAGTGCATGTTCCGCCTTATCCCACACCTCATCGGCACCGACACGCTGCTCCGGACGGGTAGAGAGTTTTACCTCAATCTCGGTGAAGCCGAAGTCTGCATAGACATCCTGCAGCAGATCGATGAACTCGGAGACCTCCGACTGAATCTGATCCTCGGTACAGAAGATGTGTGCATCGTCCTGGGTGAAATTGCGCACCCGCATAAGACCATGCAGTGTGCCCGAGGGCTCATTACGGTGGCATGAACCGAACTCAGCCATACGTAGCGGCAGATCACGGTAAGATTTCAGCCCCTGGTTAAAAATCTGCACGTGACAGGGGCAGTTCATTGGTTTCACTGCGTAGTCACGGTTCTCAGAATGGGTGGTGAACATCATGTCACCGAACTTGTCCCAGTGACCCGATTTCTCCCACAGCGAGCGATCGACCAGCTGGGGCGTCTTCACCTCTTTATAGTCGTGGCGATTCAGGGTCTGGCGAATGTACTGCTCAACCTGCTGCCAGATGGTCCAGCCGTTGTCGTGCCAGAAGACCATACCCGGCGCTTCATCCTGAGCGTGGAAGAGATCCATCGCTTTACCGAGTTTACGGTGATCACGCTTCTCCGCCTCTTCCAGACGATGCAGATAGGCCTTGAGCTCTTTTTTGTTCTTCCATGCGGTGCCGTAGATACGCTGCAGCATCTCGTTGTCGGAGTCACCACGCCAGTAGGCACCTGCCACCTTCATCAGCTTGAAGGCCTTGAGTTTTCCGGTTGAAGGAACATGGGGGCCGCGACATAGATCGATGAAGTCACCCTGCTGGTAGAGCGAGAGCTCTTCGCCGTGAGGAATACTCTCTATAATCTCCGCCTTGTACTTCTCACCCATCTCGCCGAAGAAGTCGATCGCCTCTTCGCGAATCTTCACAGAACGCTCAACCGGGACATCAGCCTTGACCAGCTCAGCCATCTTCTTTTCGATCGCAGTCAGATCATCTGGGGTGAAGGGGCGCTCATAGGCAAAGTCGTAATAGAAGCCATCCTCAATCACCGGACCGATCGTTACCTGCGCCTCGGGGAAGAGTGACTTAACCGCCTGCGCCAGCAGATGTGCGGTCGAGTGACGGATGATCTCCAGCCCCTCCTCGTCACGCTCGGTAATCAGTGAGAGAGCAACATCAGTTTCAATCAGATGAGAGGTATCGAGAAGTTCACCATCGATTTTGCCGCCCAGTGAGGCCTTAGCGAGACCAGGGCCGATATCGAGTGCAACTTCATGGATGGTTACGGGGTTATCGAAACTACGCTGTGAACCGTCGGGAAGGGTAATGGTTGGCATGCCAGATTCCTATTCTCAGTGGTGGTCGATACGAGGGACCACGTGATTACTTTCCACAAAAAATTAAAGCACCCGAGGGTGCTTTAAAAGTGTTGGTAGGCGCGATTGGATTCGAACCAACGACCCCCACCATGTCAAGGTGGTGCTCTAACCAACTGAGCTACGCGCCTGCAAAATCGAGGGCGAACGATAACATAGGCAGAAGAGCATTAACAAGCCATCTGGGGATGATTATCTAGATAGCTCTATCAACCAGCCCGAAACCGCTATTACGGATATGCTCAATCTCATCTCGCACACGTGCCGCCTCCTCGAATTCAAGGTTTTTGGCATGTTCAAACATACGCTTCTCCAGTGCCTCCAGTTTCTTGGCGAACTGTGCTGGCGTGAGCGAGGCGTATTCAGCCACCTCCTCGGCGACCTTGGCGTACTCCTTCGGTGAACCCGGCACACCGGCATGGGCGCTCTCCATGATGTCGGCAATCGCCTTCTTCACACCACGTGGGGTAATGCCATGCTCCTTGTTGTGCGCCTGCTGCTTCTCACGACGTCGCTCGGTCTCATCGATGGCACGTTTCATCGAGCCGGTTATCTTATCCCCATAAAGAATGGCCCGACCATTGAGGTTACGCGCCGCACGTCCAATGGTCTGGATTAGCGAACGGTCGGAGCGCAGGAAGCCCTCCTTATCGGCATCGAGAATCGCCACTAGCGAGACCTCGGGCATATCGAGCCCCTCTCGCAGCAGGTTGATGCCAACCAGCACATCGAACTCACCAAGACGTAGATCGCGAATGATCTCTACACGCTCGACGGTGTCGATATCGGAGTGAAGATATCGCACCTTCACGCCGTGCTCGCTGAGATAATCGGTGAGGTCTTCTGACATTCGCTTGGTGAGCGTTGTCACCAGCACACGCTCACCTAGTACAACTCGTTTGTTAATCTCGGAGAGCAGATCATCGACTTGGGTCGTAACCGGGCGCACCTCTATCTGAGGGTCGACCAGCCCTGTGGGACGCACCACCTGCTCCACCACCTGATCAGAGTGCTCCAGCTCATATTTACCCGGTGTAGCCGAGACGTAGATCGTCTGTGGCGATAGTTTCTCGAACTCCTCAAAACGCATCGGACGATTATCCAACGCCGAGGGGAGACGGAAGCCATACTCAACCAAGTTCTCCTTGCGTGAGCGGTCGCCCTTATACATGCCACCAATCTGCGGCACGGTGACGTGTGACTCGTCGATCACCAACAGTGCATTGTCGGGCAGATAGTCAAACAGCGTCGGGGGCGGCTCACCCGGGCCACGTCCGGAGAGGTAGCGCGAGTAGTTTTCGATGCCGTTGCAGTAGCCAAGCTCCACCAGCATCTCGATATCAAACTGGGTACGCTGTGCCAGCCGCTGCTCCTCAACCAACTTATTGAGGTCGCGCAGTCGCTCGAGTCGCTCTTTGAGCTCGACCTTGATCTCATCTACCGCACCGAGAATCGTCTCGCGTGGCGTGACGTAGTGAGTCTTGGGATAGATGGTCAGACGCGGTACTCGACGCAGGATCTCACCGGTCAGCGGATCAAAGTAGGCAAGCGATTCGATCTCATCATCAAACAGCTCGACCCGCACCGCCTCCTTGTCCGACTCCGCCGGGAAGATATCGATCACCTCCCCCCTCACTCGATAGGTGGCACGGTGCAATTCAACATCGTTACGGGTGTACTGCAGCTCGGCCAGACGGCGCAAAATAAGGCGCTGGTCAATCGTCTCACCCCGCACCAGATGCAGCATCATGCTCAGATAGGCTCGCGGATCACCCAGACCGTAGATACAGGAGACACTGGAGACGATAATTGCATTCTCCTTCTCCACCAACGCCTTGGTCGCCGAAAGGCGCATCTGTTCAATATGCTCATTGATCGCGGCATCCTTCTCGATAAAGGTATCAGAGGCGGGAACGTAGGCCTCGGGCTGGTAGTAGTCGTAGTAGGAGACGAAATACTCAACCAGATTTCCGGGAAAGAACTCCTTCATCTCTCCGTAGAGCTGTGCAGCAAGGGTTTTATTCGGAGCTAATATCAGCGTCGGGCGCTGCACCGACTCGATCACCTTCGCAACGGCAAAGGTCTTACCGGAGCCAGTCACACCCAGCAGCGTCTGCCCGGCGATGCCATCCTCCAGCCCCTCGACCATACGACGAATTGCCTCAGGCTGGTCGCCAGCGGGCTCCATATCAACTTCAATCTGGAAAGGTCTACTCATAATCGGGGATTGGGTAAAAGGCACGCATAAAGTATTATTACGCAATTGTGTCATAACTACGTGAGAAGACTCCATTGAGCGTGAAACTTTCTGATCGAGTACAACGGGTCAAACCCTCCCCCACACTCGCTGTTACTGCAAAGGCGGCTGAACTAAGAGCTGCTGGTAAGGACATTATCGGCCTTGGCGCAGGCGAACCTGACTTCGATACGCCTGAGCACATTAAGGCTGCCGCAGTTGAGGCGATTAGCAATGGATTCACCAAATACACAGCGGTCGATGGCACCCCTAGCCTGAAAAAAGCGATTGTCGATAAATTCGCGCGCGACAACAGCTTTGACTACACCCCTGAACAGGTACTGGTCTCCTGTGGTGGCAAACAGAGTTACTTCAACCTCTGTCAGGCGCTGCTCAACAGCGGTGATGAAGTGATCATTCCGGCCCCCTACTGGGTCTCATACCCCGATATGGCACTGCTGGCCGACGGTAAACCAGTCATTGTTTCCGCCGGACAGGATCAAAACTTCAAAATCACACCTGAGCAGCTAGAAGCGGCGATCACCCCACGCACCAAGCTCTTCACCCTCAACAGCCCCTCAAACCCGACCGGCGTCGCCTATACACGTGCCGAGCTGGAAGCGCTAGGCAAGGTACTCGAGGGACACCCCGAGATCATCATCGCCGTTGACGACATGTATGAGCACATCCTCTGGAGTGACGAACCGTTCTGCAATCTACTCAACGCCTGCCCCGCCCTCTATGATCGTACAGTCGTGATGAATGGCGTCTCCAAGGCCTATTCAATGACGGGCTGGCGCATCGGCTACGCCGCAGGTCCAGTCGATCTGATCAAGGCGATGAAGAAGGTCCAGTCGCAGAGCACCTCCAATCCCACCTCAATCTCACAGGTCGCCGCACAGGCAGCCATCGAGGGTGATCAGGGCTGTATCGCACCGATGCTGGAGGCGTTCAAGGCACGCCACGACTATGTGGTAGAACGCCTCAACCAGATGAAGGGCGTTGAGTGTGTCAAATCAGATGGCACCTTCTACGCTTTTCCTAGTTTTCAAGAGGTAATCGATGGACTGGATGATATCGACGATGATGTCGCCCTGGCTGAGATACTGCTGAATGAAGCGGGAGTGGCCCTGGTACCTGGCTCCGCCTTTGGTGCCCCAGGCCATCTGCGCCTCTCATTTGCTACCAGCAAAGAGAATCTGCAGCAGGCGCTTGATCGTATCGCCAGCTATCTGGATGGTATCAACAGCTAAGAAGCAAAGATTCCAATACTTTTTTGCAATCAGTATTGACCCTAAAACGGTGCTTGAGTAATATAGCGCCTCCTCTCCGGAGGCAAGAGCTATTCCCCTGTAGTTCAGTTGGTAGAACACCGGACTGTTAATCCGTATGTCGCTGGTTCGAGTCCAGCCGGGGGAGCCATATCTTATGAATCAAGAGCTTACGCTATACTAGTAGCGTGGGCTTTTTTTTCGTCTAAAGGAATCAGTGTGTTAGAAGATTAATTGGTTCGGGTCCGTCCTGGGCTCAGAGAGGTGCTTACCATGAACCGAACGCTAGATAATGTGCCCGAGTCTCTGCGTAAAAGGGGAATAACAAAGATCACGAGCAACCTCAATGAAAATCAGAAATTAGTCATTCAAAAAGGGTTAATATTCACTTTCTTCAAACCGGGGAGTCGCTATTTTTGCGAAAGTTTGTTTTGGGCATCCAAGCCCAAGCAAACAGCAAAAACTTCACGCGACCGTTTATGCCTGCGGCGCCCCGAATATACAGACGGCGTCGACTATCGCGGACTAACCGCCTTCGCTTCGCTATCCATGGCGGTCAGCGAATGAAATCATGGAGAGAGCAACTTCTCCTAAGAAGAAGCCAGAAAAAGGTACTAAGCCGAAGTCTCCACCTAACACTAAGATTTCTGATTAGAAACATCATGAAAGGGAACTTCAATTTGTATGAAATGCTGCACTGACTGCTTTACCAACAAAGACATACAAATCTATATATCTGATAACGGCCTCAGATCTGATTGTGAGTTTTGTCATAGCACCAGAGTCTATACCCATGACACTCAATTTGTGGGCAACTTCATTCGCGATGGCTTAACTCGAGCCTACACACTACCTGACCCAGGCCTTATGGAGCATGGCCTTGATGACTCAAATACCATCTACGATATCCTGATGTATGACGAGCGAATTTTTCCGCATACGTTAAACAATGATGGAACATCAACATGGCTCATCGATGCGTTAATTGAAGATAGCGCCCCATCTTGGCATGAAGTAACCCAAGGTTCTCATGACAAATACCCCGAGGGAGGTAACACATTCCTAGCTCTCATCAATGGGTTTGTCGGTGAATCAAGTACTCGATTCAGCCAATCGTGGAATGGATTTGTTGAACATATCAAACATACCTCTCGTTTCTTTGATTTACCTACAGAAGGAAGCAGAGAGGAATACCTAAAAGACCTTGGTATTCTCTTCGAATATTGCGAGTTACTTCTACCAACAAACACGTCGTTATGGAGGGCGAGAGTTTTAGAGGAACATCCACTCAATCCTCTAGACATTCAAGATGCTCTTGGTCCTCCACCTCCGGCACGCGCATCTCATAGCAGAATGAGTCCGACCGGAATAACATGCTTCTATCTTGGTGATTCCCCTGATACCTGTATAGCCGAAATACGACCCGAAGTTGGTTGCGAACTCTTACTCGGAAAATTCATAACAAAAAACATCCTGAGAATTCTCGACCTGACAAAGGCACCAAACATTGCGAAAACCAGCATTTTTCAGTCGGATTATGACCACGACATGCGCTGGGCAGGCGACTTTATTGGTCAGTTCATTGATGAGACCTCTCGCCCTATTTCGAGCAATGACTCCGGACTTGAATATCTACCGACTCAAGCACTATCTGAATACATACGCAGCAAAAACTTCCATGGTATTAAATATAACAGCAGTCAAAACACAAATAGCGGCACAAACTACACATTCTTCCTCAAACCCAAGGATGATTATCCATGGTTTCCTATGCCTGGTAATAGTGAGGAGTGCATGGAATTCCATAACCATATGTATTTATGCGAACATCAATGGATCAGCCTGACAAACGTCTCATACGAATTTGAGAAGCTAGAAGCTAGGAAACACACAGAACTCTGTATGACATACGACAAAAGCACAGATTCTAAAATTCCCTATTAACCCCATCAGACCTAATGATTTACTAAACAGCATACCCACGAGAAGACTCTCGCCATAAACTAATAGAAATTCGTAACATAGATATTCCTAACCAACTCTAGCTGCCAGCCTTTTTGGTAACTCTATAACTAATAGTTTGGTTCCCAGCGCGCACCGTACGGGGAGCCAAACTAAAGAGGCCTGAGTCGAAAGACTCGGGCCTTTTTCTTTTCCATACTCCACCACTCCTAGCTTTCCACCCCTCTTTCTAGCGATAACTAGTTACACCCAACATAGAAAAGGCCCGACAGCTTAGCTATTAGGGGAGTCGCTATTTTTGCGAGAGTTTGTTTTGGGCATCCAAGCCCAAGCAAACAGCAAAAACTTCACGCGACCGTTTATGCCTGCGGTGCCCCGACCGTCCTGCGTACGTTGCGTAATCACCTCTTCGCGGCTCTACACAACTCCCTCACTGACTCTACGCCGACATAAAGCCGCTGCTGCATCTTC
>NZ_MPRL01000061.1:0-24484 GCF_002020875.1 Solemya pervernicosa gill symbiont
TTCTTCGTCGTTCGCTCACGCTCTCAACTACGAATATGCAGACGGCGTCGACTATCGCGGACTAACCGCCTTCGCTTCGCTATCCATGGCGGTCAGCGGTGGCAAAAAGCGCAAGGCGGGTGACCGGCTGTTGTTTCTGCTCGATGAGCCGACAACAGGACTCCATTTTGCCGATATCGCCGTACTACTCAAGGCGCTTAGACGGCTGCTACAGGATGGCCACTCACTGCTGGTTATTGAACACAATCTCGATGTTATTGGTGCCAGTGACTGGTTGATTGAACTGGGACCTGAGGGTGGGGAGCAGGGCGGAACGCTGGTCTGTGAAGGCTCTCCTGGCGCGGTTGCCAATCAGCCAGATAGTCATACCGGCAGGGCGTTACATAACTATCGTGAATCCTTAACTGAGATGGTGGCTCTACCCAACAGGGTCGCTGCAGTCGCGACTAAGCTGAAGAGACCTGCGATCGAGATTAACCACGCACGTGAGCACAACCGCTGACCGCCATGGATAGCGAAGCGAAGGCGGTTAGTCCGCGATAGTCGACGCCGTCTGCCTATTCGTAGTTGAGAGCGCGAGCGAACGACGGAGAAAGTATTTGCCGCTTGCTTGGGCTTGGATGCCCAAAACATGCTTCCGCAAAAATAGCGACTCCCCGACTTAAAGATGTCACTCTTTCGATTCCGCGTGAGAAGTTTACCGTCATCACCGGCGTCTCCGGGTCGGGTAAATCGACCATCGCCTTTGATATCCTCTTTAACGAGGGGCAGCGGCGTTATCTCGAATCACTCAACGCCTATGCCCGGCAGTTCGTACAACCCGCCACCCGTCCCGATGTTGATGCCGTCTTTGGTATCCCGCCAACGGTGGCCATAGAGCAACGTACCAGTCGTGGTGGACATAAAAGTACGGTCGGTACACTGACCGAGATTCACCATTATTTACGGCTGCTGTTTGTGAAGCTGGGTATTCAGTACTGTCCCGACTGCATGGTACCGATTGAACCGAAGAGTCGCGATGCGATCCTCGCACAGCTGATTAGTGACTACGCAAATAAACATGTGCTGATCTATGCACCGCTGATCATCAATCGAAAAGGCATCTATAACGATCTCGCTAAGTGGTCGCAGAAGAACGGCTTTGAGCAGCTGCGTGTCGATGGTGATCTGTTACCCACAGCGAGCTGGCCTGTACTCGACCGCTACAACGAACACTCGATCGATCTTCCCGTAGGTGAGTTGCGAGTTGCTGCCAGGGCAGAGACGAGGCTTGGTGAGCTGCTTGATCTAGCACTGCATCACGGTAAGGGAACGGTTCGTGTTGCAGTACTAAAACGTGGCGGTGCAGTGGCCGAGGAGTTGACCCTCTCGACCCATCGTAGCTGTCCCAGCTGCGGTCTCGGCTTTGAAGAACCCGATCCACGCCTCTTCTCATACAATTCCAAGCATGGTTGGTGTCCTACCTGTTACGGCACCGGTAGTGTACTGACGGGGTTCGATGAAGAGCAGAGTGGCGAGGAGGGGGAATGGCTCGATGCAGAGGATGGCCCAGAGCCGTGTCCTGGCTGTGAAGGGTCAAGACTCAATAACGAGGCGCTGGCGGTCTACTTCCACGACTGGAGTGTTGCCGACTATGCCGCCTGTTCGGTGGCAGAGGCACTGACCATTTTCGATGAGCTGGAGTTGAGTGGTCGTGAACGGGCGATCGGTAAGGATGTGATTGGAGAGATCCGCTCACGACTCACCTTTCTCAACGAGGTAGGACTCGGTTATCTCACCCTCGATCGTGCCGCACCGACCCTCTCGGGTGGGGAAGCACAACGCATCCGCCTTGCGGCACAGCTTGGCTCCAATCTGCGTGGCGTCTGTTACATCCTTGATGAGCCGACCATCGGCCTACATCCACGCGACAACACCCTACTGCTGAAAATGCTCAAACAGTTGAAGGGAAAGGGCAACACTATCGTGGTGGTTGAACACGATGAGGAGACGATTCGAAGTGCCGAGCATGTGATCGATATCGGACCGGGTGCCGGCAGCCGCGGCGGCGAGGTGGTACACACGGGGAGTGTTAAACAGTTGATGAAGAACAGACGTTCGCTCACTGGTCAGTTTCTGGCAAAGCCGTTGCAGCACCCCATCTTCGAAGCACGGCCTGTTGTCGTCGCGCCATCCTCAAAACGCAGAAGCCAGAAACAGAGTGACATGGCCGACGAGACGCCTCTGCTGAAAATTAGTGGTGCTAACCTCAATAACCTCAAACAGGTCGACGTCGATATCCCTCTGCAGCGACTCGTCTGCGTGAGTGGGGTCTCAGGCTCGGGTAAGTCGACTCTGGTGCGTGAGGTGGTGGTCAAGACGCTTAGGCAGCTACTGGCTAAGGAGCGAGGCACAGACAAGGCGAAGCGGGTGCGCTTTCACGGTTGTGAAAAGATCGAAGGCTGGCAGGCGATAGAGCGTGTGCTGGAGGTGGATCAGACACCTATTGGCAAGACGCCACGCTCCTGTCCGGCAACCTATGTCGGTTTCTGGGATGAGATCCGCAAGCTCTATGCACAGACCGAGGATGCACGCATCCACGGCTGGAAGGCGGGACGCTTCTCGTTTAATACCGGTGGTGGACGCTGTGACAGCTGTCAGGGTCAGGGCATGATCAGAGTGGAAATGAGCTTCCTTCCCGATGTGAAGGTGCTGTGTGAGAGCTGTGGAGGCAGTCGTTTTAATCAGGAGACACTCGCGGTGACTTATCGTGGCCGCTCAATTGGTGAAGTGCTGGCGATGAGCGTTGATGAGGCGGTGCTCTTTTTTGAACATCACCCGAAGGTGCACCACGCCTTGCAACTATTGCAGGATGTCGGTCTCGGCTATCTCACCCTGGGTCAGCAGAGTCCGACCCTCTCTGGGGGGGAGGCGCAGCGCATCAAGCTGGTGAGTGAACTGGCCAAGGCGCGTCCCGGTGGACGAGGTTTTACACCGACCCTCTATGTGCTCGATGAGCCGACGGTGGGGTTGCATATGGCCGATGTGGAGAAGTTAATTCGTGTCTTACATCGTCTGGTCGATGCAGGTCATTCGGTGGTGGTGATTGAGCACAGTCTCAATCTGGTTGCAGAAGCGGATTGGATTATTGACATGGGTCCTGAAGGGGGCGATGCTGGTGGCCTTGTTACCTATAAAGGGGTAGCTGAGAAGCTGACAAAGGAGTCCAGTTCAGCGACGGGCAGGGCACTCAAGCTGTTCCTTAGCTAAATATTTAAACCCGTTACTCCAAACAGTAAGCGCCACAGATCGAATAAAAAGAAGAAACCGCCTATGGATGGGTTGCAATCGAGAAGATATGACTGAAAAGAGTGAGAATTCGGATCAGAAAACGCTACAGGCCGTTCGTGAAGAGCTTGCCCAGCGAGAGTATGAGATCAGTCTACTGCGTGAAACCACGCAGGCGATTGGTAGTGAACTCGACTTTGATACCGTTCTACAGATAATCGCCGATCGGGCGCGTGAGCTGATCCGTTCTGAAACCCTGTTGATTCCGATTCTTGATGAGGCGTGTGGCCTCTATACCTACCAGGCCGGTTCTGGCCGCGATATTGATGAAATCGTTGGTGAATCGCTCCCTATTGAGTTTGGCGTCTGTGGCTGGGTCTGGCGTCATAAACGCGCATGGTGGCGTGGCATGCTCTCTGAACTCTCAGAGGAGGAGCGCAACCGCTGGGAGAAAGAGGCGGGCACCCTGATTATGGTGCCACTGATCGGACGAAAACACTTTCTCGGTGGTCTGGCAGGTATCGATAAGCAGGGTGGTGGTGACTTCTCCGAACGCGACCTGAAACTGCTCGAACTCTTTGCCGGACATGTGGCGATTGCGATTGAAAATGCGATGGCCGTAAAAGAGGTGGAGAGTGCCCGACGTGCTACAGAGGATTATCAACACGCCCTGCAGAATCTTAATCGGCGTCTCAGCATGGCCAACCAGGAGCTGGAGAACCTGAGCCTCTATGACCAGCTCACTAAACTTCCCAACCGCTCACTATTTCTCGATCGTGTTCGCCAACATCTTGATGCGGTGAATGATAAGGGCGGGCTACCGTTTGCGGTGTTGATAGTCGATATTAATCGTTTTCAGGATATCAACGATGTACTGGGGCAGGATGGTGGTGATGAACTACTCAAAATTGTCTCCAAGCGTTATCTCAACGCGCTTACCTCAAAACATACCCTGAGTCGCATGTCGGGTGATGAGTTTGCCGTGTTGCTCTGTGACATCGATGAAAGGCGGGCCGTCGAGATGGCCGAACGAGTACTCGATTCAATTAAGGATCCGGTACGTGTGATGCAGCAGGAGGTAGTGGTAACTGCGACAGTCGGCATTGCCATCTATCCGCAACACGGTGGCACGGTTTCAGAGCTGATTAAACATGGTGATGCGGCGATGAATACCGCAAAGCGAGAACAGCATGCCATCCATCTCTTTGATGAAGATCGCGATAGCATCGACAGCGGTCGACTGGGCATGGTTCGTGATCTGAAAAATGCACTCGATGGAGAAGAGTTCGAACTCCACTACCAACCAAAGGTGGCACTCTTCTCGGGCAATATTGTCGGAGTCGAAGCCCTGGCGCGTTGGCACCACAAACAGCGTGGTTGGGTGCCGCCCGATATGTTTATCACGGCGTTGGAGCAGACCGGATTGATCGCCCCCTTCAGTTACTGGGTGATTGAGACCGCGCTGAAACAGCGGCAGCAGTGGCTTAAGAAGGGCCATGAGGTAAAGATCGCGATCAATATACCGATCACCCTGATCCTGGCACCTGGATTTATTACTGAGCTGAATGCCATTGTGGATCGCTATCCAACGGCGAACGGGATCGTCATTGAGATCACCGAGAATATCTTTATGAGTGACTATCAGCGGCTGAATACGGTGCTGCGTCAGCTGCAGGAGATCGGTTTTAACTTCTCGATTGATGATTTTGGTACGGGTCACTCATCGTTGAGCCGTCTACGCCAACTGCCGGTGACCGAACTCAAGGTCGATCGCTCCTTCGTGATGGATATGCTCAAGAGCAAGGACGATGAGATTATCGTCAAATCAACGATCGAACTGGCCCATAACCTGGGGTTGATGGTGGTGGCTGAGGGTGTCGAGAACGAAGACATTATGCGCCAGCTCTATCGGATGCGATGCGATATCGCACAGGGTTATCACATCAGCAAGGCGCTGCCGCCTGCAGAGATAGAGCACTTCTTTACCACCTCAAAATGGCCGTTGTCCCCCTCAATTGAAGAGAAGAGCGGTTCCCAGCAAAACGAGCAGTAACCACTTCTCAATAATCAAGTAGCCTCGTCGGTCAGGCGTCACGTTCCAGCGTATATCTACCCGGCTGGAATGGGCCACTCAGTTCGCTCTTCTCTCCCGTTGACCAATAGATTTCGACGCGCTCAACCGCCTCATGCTTGCCCAGGCCAAAGTGGGCGAGTGGTGCATCGAAGGAGATAAAACCGCCCCCCGCCTTGATCTCACGCATCTGATGCAGTTCACCCTGTTCACCATAGTGGATCACGATACGGCTACCAATACCGAAACGATTACCCTGATTGTCACGTAGGGCAAACCGGATGGCGTTGTTGCCACTCTGATTGTTGATAAAGATACGGATAGGACCATTGATAATGGTGGTGACAATATCTAGATCACCGTCGTTATCAAAATCGACATAGGTATAGGCCGAAGAGAGCATGAACTCATCAAGCCCGAACTGCTGGGTGCTGTCGTTAAAGTGCTTGCCTTGCTGGTTGTGGAAGAAGAAGTTGGAGGGGGTGGCGCTGCCACGTAGCCAGGTACCGTTGACGACATAGATATCCTGCCACTGATCATTGTCGAGATCGGCAATCTTTGAGTTCCAGCTCCAGCCACTCATATCGACGCCTAGCTGTGGTGCCTGATCTCTGAAGATGCCGTCGTTACCGCCAACCAGCAGTACGTTTTTATTCTTACGCTGGGGCAGGGCGCGACGATACTCTTCTTTGGTGGTGGTAACCGGTTTTTTAAAAAAGCTTCGGCAGAGGTGTGCGGCCTGTTCCTGTGTCTTAGGAATATGTTTGCATAGCGCAGGCTTACGCTCGCGTGTGGCCGTCTTCATCACCATCATTGAGAAGCAGGCCTGCTGCTCCTGAATATCGGGAATGGTCTTGCACTTCTTCAGGTCGGTCGGCTTGTGACGCCCACGATAGTGGAAGAACTGGCGTATATCGACGTTCTGTTGGCACGTGGCCCTAAGTCCAGGATCCTCTACATCCATGCAGTAGTGTTTCAGTCGACGCACGCGAATACCTGCCGCCTTGCTGGAGGCGCTGGCAGCGATCTGTGCGGCATAGATGTCGGTGATCAGGTCGTTATTAATGTCGGCGGTATCGATACTCATGGTGGTATTGGTAGAGGCGGGAATGGTGCCTGCCTGTGCGGTGATCTGCTCGAAGGCACCGTCACCACTGCCGGTATAGAAGACGTCTGGCTGTATAAAATCGTTGCCGACCATCAGATCGAGTTTCTGATCGTGGTTGAAATCGGAGAGCAGAATAGTCAGCGTCTCGCCGGTTAGCCCTTCCAGTGGCGCCTCACTGAAGATTGAGCCCTGATTGAGGTGGAGCTTGTTGGTGCCCTCAACGGGGGGGATCGGTTTGGCAAAGCCGTAGAACCAGTTGCCGATGGCGGCATCTAGATCGCCGTCTCGGTCGATATCACCAAAAGAGATGGCATAGCTCAGTACATTATCTTTGGTGGGCGTGCGGTGCAGCTGTTCGGTACTGAACTGCCCGTTGCGGTTCAGTACATAGTAGTTACCATCGAGATAGCTGGTCAGGTAGAGATCGAGCCAGCTATCGTTATCTATATCGACCAGTGCGATGACAAAGGTGTTGAGCTTCTCCAGCTGTGGGATCGCCAGAGTAATGGGTGTGAACTTCGTACCCCGTTCATTGCGATAGAGGAGTACGCCCTGTTCAGTGGCGAAGGCGAGATCCTGCCAGCCATCCCGATCGATATCGCCCGAGGCGACGCCACGACCGTTATAGAAGGGGGGCCAGAAGTCGGCGACACTGAAGTGGTTGGTCCGTTGCAGTCCAAATCGGCTCCCCTCAACACGGCTAAAGGGTATCTCTTTACTCTCGGAGCGCTCTTCAAAGGGGGCTCGGGTGATGCGAATACCATGATGCTCTATAGGCCGATCGGCGGCCTCAACCTCGCTGCCGAAGATATCGAGCATTCGCTCTAGTTCCCACTCATGATAACTGTTGATCGCTATACCGGTAATGATGCCAAGGGCAGCGACCGATGCGTAGAGGGTCAGTGCCACGCGCCTTGAAATCGAGTTCCAGACGATCATGAAGGAGTAGATGCTGAAGGTGCCTAGAGTTACCAGCAGAATCATCACATAGAGCATCGGCAGACCTGCCGCTAAGAGTGCCGCGGTGACGATTACATCAAAGGCGATCGGGACTGGTAGGAAGACACCCACAATGGCAACGATGAAGACGCCGAGAATGGTGATCTCACTATCGATCAACGACTCGAGTGGAACCAGGGTGATTATCGCTGAACCAAGAAAACCGGCCACCAACATCAGCGGCACGGTGGTGCGAACGATGTACCAGAGATTTTTCAAATATTGGTGTAGTGCGCCTATTGTTGCCTGTAGCCACCCTTCACTCGCCTGGAACTCGGGCTGAGGAACCAGACAACAGGCAGCGCTATCACCACTCGCATCGCGTTCAGCGGGGAAGATGTAGTGGGCCAACAGCGGGATGATTACCAGAATAAACAGCAGTGTCATAGCGACCTTGATGAGCCCCACGTAGATCGGAAAGATGGAGAAGAGCATCGTCAGCACCACCACGTTCATCGTCGGTGAGCTGATCAGGGTTGCCAGGGTGGTCTCAATACGTGCCCCCGCATCGTGCATGCCACGAGCGATGGGGGCCGCACAGTTCACGCAGACACCGAGTGGTGTACCGGTGGCAAAACCGAGCAGGCTGTTGACGAAGCCGTTGCGGTGGCTGCGTCGTTTTAACATGCCGAGAAAGGTGAGAAAGGCACCACCAAACAGCACGCCGAAGGTCATGCCCTTTTTGTTGGTATCGATCCAGTTGATGGTGGTATAGCCGATGCGTTGTATCAAGCGATGACGATGATGCGTTTGTTCAGCGTCTGGATGCCAATGTTCATCTGGAGGAGTCCCTTACAAATAGGTGATAACAAAACCTCATCATTATGGATGAAAATGGGATTGGCTTTAAGCGACATGTCGTTACTCACTCTAAATTGCCACTAAACAGGCTGTTAGAATGGCAAACGATCTAATTTTGGACTGGATGTTGATTGATGGCTGATGAAGAGCGAGATATTGAGTGGATGAGTCGAGCGCTGGCGCTGGCTCGACGAGCAGAGGCTGAAGGTGAGGTTCCGGTGGGAGCGGTAGTGGTCCAGAATGACGAGGTGATCGGAGAGGGGTGGAACCTGACTATCGCTGGTCACGATCCAACGGCCCATGCCGAGATTCAGGCACTACGCGCTGCTGCGCAGCAGCAGCAGAACTACCGGCTGCCTGGCACGACCCTCTACGTGACGCTTGAGCCGTGTCCGATGTGTGCTGGTGCAATGGTGCATGCACGTGTGGCAAGGGTCGTCTTTGCCGCTACTGATCCGCGTACCGGGGCAGCCGGTTCGATCTGTAATCTTCTTCAGGATGAGAATCTCAACCACCGTTGTGAGGTGGTCGGTGGTGTAATGGCTGAGCAGAGCAGTGAGATGCTGCGCGCCTTCTTCCGCGCACGTCGAGCGTAGTTTTCTATAGCGTGGGTGTGGTGATGGTCAGTGCGTCGTGCTCAGCCTCTGGAACGGGCTCTTTCACCTCGGTGGTCGCCTTTACCAGCAGGTCGTAGTAGCGGCGAATATTCCTTACATAGTGGAGTGGGGCACGACCTCGCGCATAGCCGTATTTGACGGTGCTATACCACTTACGTTTGTTGAGCAGTGGCAGACTCTTTTTGATATCGACCCACAGGGTTGGATTGTCATTACGACGCTCGGCCAGGGTGCCGGCATCCTCAAGGTGGCCGTAACCGATGTTATAGGCGGCCAGTGCCATCCAGGTGCGGTCGGGCTCTTTGATCCCGTCTGGTAGACGGTCGATCAGCTGGCGCAGATACTTTGCTCCACCCATCACACTCTGTTCTGGGTCGAGCCGGCTCTTCACCCCGATCTGTTTGGCAGTGGCCAGGGTCAGCATCATCAAGCCGCGCACCCCGGTCGGTGATCTGGCCTTAGGGTCCCAGTGTGATTCCTGATAACTGGTGGCAGCAAGCAGACGCCAATCGAAGTTGTATCTCTTGGCGGCCGCTTCAAACAGCGGTTGATATTTGGGTAGTAGAACCTCGCTCTGGTCGAGGAAGGTGCGGGTATCGACATAGTCAAAACGTTTGGTGTGGCCGTAATAGCGATCGAGCAGATGTTCCAGCTCGCCGCTTTTTTTCAAGGTGGTAAAAAACCGGATGACCTCGTCATAGAGTGAATCATCGGTAGAGAGGCGTAGCGCCCAGCCGAGCTTCTCGGGTTCACTGATATCGAAGGCGGCGCGCAGCTCCGGGTAGAAACGCTGGTTCTGGGCAAATTCGTTGGAGTCGGCGATGGTGAAATCGATCAGTCGCTGCCAGATCAGATAGAGCAGTTCATCACTCTCCTGTTCGCTGTTCTCATTCCACATCAGCCCTGGATGCTCTCTGCGCAGCGCTTGCAACCGTTCGACGTGGCTGCTACTAGCAACCACCTCTAGAACACCCTCAGCGAGATCGTCAATGTTTTTCGGTTTGATGCCGTCGTTTCTATAGACCAACTGCTGCACGATAGTCTGATAGGGAAGGCCAAAACGCACCTTCTTCTTGCGTTTGTTGGTGATGGTCAGGCCCGCTGCAGCGAGATCTCCCTCACCGCGATCAACCATCTGTAGGATCTGGTTCAGGTTCTCAGGCACCTCAATTCGAAGCTTGACTCCAAGCTGCTCAGCAAAGCGTACCGCCAGATCGTATTCAAGACCGGCCGGTCCGTTGGGGCCTTCGTAGTAGGTCGTGGGACTGTTACGCGTTAGCACGATCAGTTCACCGCGCTTTTTGATCCGCTCCAGCTGTGAGAGCGGTTTGCTGCATGAGACCAACAGCGTCGCTGCTGCAAGAAGCGTCAGTATCAGTGAGGTGGTTGGCAGGAGTCTGTTTATTGAAAGGTGTCTCATCTGCGAGACAATTTAGCATGCACTCCAGAACATCGTTAACAACAATTTTGATAACAGCACTGAAACTGAATATATCGGAAAAACGGCATATATCGATATATTGTTTTGACTCAACTATTCGGACTTGAATCGGACTGTGTTGATAGGTTGTTGCGAGTCAATAGTGAGTCTATTTAATTTGTTTGTTTTTTGATCTGCGGGAATTTAATCGTAACGGCTACTCCTTTCTCATCGGCACGATTAGCGATTCTGATACTGCCGCGATGGTATTCGACGATGGTGCGCGCAACAAAGAGCCCAATACCAAGGTGTGGTCCATCCTGCTGTGCTGCAGATCTGTAGGAGATCATTGAGTCGAAGAGTTGGCCCTGTAACTTGGTATCAAGCAGTGGTCCTTCATTACTGATTTCCATTGTCATCTGTTCGAGATCGCAGCTGAGTGTGATTGCAATCTCACCCCCCTCAGGGGTGAAGTCAGCGGCATTATCGATCAACTTGTCGAGTATCTGCTCGAGTCTGAAATCGCATCCCTCAATAAAACAGGGCTGCTCGCCACCCTTGAGGGTGAACTTTTGCTGTTTATTTGCGAGACGACAGTTCTCAACATAGCTGCTGCAGAGTGAACTGATATCAAGTGGTTCAAGCTTGTCGTTGCGCAGCGCTTCTTCAAGGCTGGCAGCCTCGGTGAGGCTATCCATAATCCGTCCCAGGCGTGTAATGCCACGCTCGGCACCCTGTAGATAGCGGTTATCGGTCAGATCAGGCTGAGCATCGCAGAGGTTTTGCAGTGAGGTGCTGATGGCATTGAGCGGGTTGTTGATCTCATGGCGTAGGGTGCGTGGAATGTTTTCGAGAAAACGGTGGTAGTGGTGGAGTCGCTCCAGAATGGAGGAGATGCTGCGTGAGAGTTCACCTAGCTCATCTCCCGATCGATGCCCCGACTTAACGCCGGCGCAGAGTACACGCCCCTTATCATCAATCACCTCACCCACTTCACGGCTGAGTCGCTTTATGCGCCAGGTGAGACGGTAGGAGAAGAGCAGCAGCGTGATGATACTCAGTAGCAAGATCAACAGGGTGGTGAGTGCTATCTTCTCAAAGGTCTGACGCTGTAGTAACAGGATCTCATCGACATCCTGCTCCAGTACTACCGCTCCGACGACCTGCTCCCTGGAATAGATCGGATGGGAGGTGATGATTGTCTCTACCTCACTGTTGTTACTGTTGTGTCGATAACCGATGCTGCTCTCACCGCTGAGTGCCTCCTGTACCAGAGACTCATCAAGACTCGCAGTAGTGCTGCCGCCAGCAGCGCCGATACTGGCGCGCACCCTTCGATAGCGATCGATTACCCAGATGTGGGCGCTGCTTCGTCCGAGTCCAGAGAGGATCTGTTCAAGCTCAGTGGAGCGGACGATCAGATGGTTGAGTTCATCAGACCACTCAGCAGGTAGGGTGCCGATCAGGGCTGAGACACGGCGGTCGTTGTCATCAAGCACATCGGCGACATCGATACGCAGTCGCTGTTCGGTGTTGAGCATCGTTAGAGGCATGCGCCACTCCACGGTGTAACCACCGCTCTGTTCGCGCCAATGGCCCCAGATGCCGTAACTCGGTTTGCCATCGAGCGGATAGCGCCAGCGTTCATCGACCTCATAGGTGGTGACGATACCTGGTCCCTCGGTGGTCATCAGATAGCGACGCAGCTTGCCTTGATTATCAACCAGCGCCAGACGCAGGTGGTCACTGTTATCGAGACGACGGTAACCGGGGTGTCGATAGACCAGCTTGGGGTCTTTGACTTCGATGACGCCATAGAGGTGTTCACCATTGACGCCGAGGATCAGCTTGAAGGAGGGAGGAACCTCACGTCGACGCTCATCGATATGAATGGTGCTCTCCTCACCATGCTTGGAGGCGTGCTCGAGCAGATCTAACCAGTCGGAGGTGTAGCCATCGATCTGAATATCGGGTTTGAGTGGGTAGGCGTAGAAGGCGCTCTTCTGATGCAGCGGACCCGGTAGACCACTGCTGGGATCGAACAGATCGTTGCGGTTGTGCAGTGCGGTGGCGGCCGCACGTGCGGCCATCAGCTGCGCCTTCTCCTGTCCCTGCAGCAGGAACTGTTTCATCTCCTGCAGGTAGCTGTAGCCGAACCAGGGGATCGCCAACAACACCAAACTGGAGAGGACCAGTTTGGTACCGAGTCCGATGCCGGTGTGTCTGCTCAACGAGCGCTCCAGCGGTAGCCGTAACCGTAGACGCTACGGATAGAGTCGAACTCCTTGTCGAGCTGTCGGAACTTGGCGCGTATGTGGAGGATATGGGTGTTGATGGTGTTGTTCTCCACCACCCCCTGCCGGGTGGCGTTAGCGAGATCTTCGTAGCTGGCGCCACGGCCGTCACGTTGGTCGACAATCTCTTTGAGTACATTGAATTCAGTGAAGGTCAGTGCGATCTTCTCACCCTGCCAACTCGCCTCGAAACGCGCCTCATCCAGGGTGAGATCACCGATCTGCTGTGACTGCTCAACCCCGCGCCCCTCTTTTAGGTCGAGAATGCGAAAAAGCGAACCGACCCTTTCAGCCAGGTAGGCGAGTGAGACCGGTTTGCTCTGATAGTCCCACGCGCCGAGGCGTAGCCCGGAGATACGGTCGATGTCATCAACGCGACTGGTAAGGAAGATCACCGGCAGTTCGGGGTGTTCGGCGAGCAGACTGCGACAGAGATCGAAGCCACCATCGACATCGCTGCCGAGCATGATGTCGAGGATAGCCAGATCGGGTGGTCTATTGCTCAGCTGTTCGAGTGCTGAGGGGCGGTCGGCATAGGTCTCGACACGATAGCCGCGGCGCTCCAGCGCATCGCTGTAGTTCTGTCGCTGGTCGTTGTCATCTTCGACGATGGCGATGGTTCGTTGCACTCTCTGCCTCCCTTGCTTTCGGCTCATGGCCAGTGAGGGCTCAATCTACCCCAATCTCCCTCTGCTGTAGAGCACCGTTCAACCATTCTCCACTATTTCTCCAGATTCTCTTCAACGCTCGCCAAAGAATGAACGCCTCGCCAGGTGTTGAATAGAGACCGTAGAGCAAACCGGCGCAGTAAGGGATCGATCGCAGCTTAAAGCGATCACCGCCACGGAGGGTGGCGCTGGATCAATCAATAGAGGAGCAGACAATGGATAAGAGAGAGATCGGTGTAGTGATCGGGGTGGTATCGATATTGGCTGCTGGTGTGAGTTTGGCACCGCTGTTCGACCTGAGTATCGGCCTGCTTCTGGGGATATCAGTGGGCGGAGTGATGGGAATTTCGATAGGCATGTGGGTGGGACGAAAGGCTCACCACAATCCTCAGCTAGAGGTTGAACTACATCAGGCACGTGAGGCATTGGCCGTGATTCGACTCAATCGCAGTCGAAGTCGTCCACAGCTGATTTGCCATATCGCATCTGTACCCACCACCCCAACACTCAAAACCATGGATGGCCGCACCGTTGCGCGGGCCATGCCCTAGATCAAGTAGAGAAATAAGTGAGGAGAGCCGCTATGCAACAGTTTGTGCCCGTTACCGATGAGATTGTATTTGACCATCCCGAGGATGTAGCCGACAGGTTGGTTCCTTTCAGTCTCGACTACCCCTGCCACCACTGGCTCGAGGCCTCTAACGGTGAAGAGCAGGAGCCGACCCATGATGAATAAGATGGTGCTGAGAGGATTGGCCCTCTACGTGTTCATCATTTGTGGTGTCGCCAGCGCTTCGCCACAACCACTACAAACCGATTCAGTTGGCAGTGGCTCGCTGCTACTACGTGGTGTTGAAGGTGAGGGTCTGATAGCGGCACCGACACTCGATACCGATGTATCGATCGATGTGACGGCGATGTTTGCCCGGGTCACAGTGACCCAGCGCTTCCAAAATCCCTCACCACAGTGGGCGGAGGGGATCTATGTCTTTCCACTGCCTGAGGATGCAGCGGTCGACCGGATGCGGATGCAGATTGGGGAGCGAACAATAGAGGGGAAGATCAAGGAGCGCGATGAGGCGAAACGAATCTATAAACAGGCGAAGCAGCAGGGAAAACGCACCTCGCTGGTCGAGCAGGAGCGGCCGAATATCTTTACTACCTCTCTGGCTAACATCGCTCCCGGTGAAGAGATCCTGGTGAAGATCGAGTATCAGCAGCTCGCCTTTCGTGATGGACGTTTCTCGTTGCGTTTCCCGATGGTGGTGGCACCGCGTTATATCCCTGGTGCCCCTCTGAAAATTGAAGAGGAGGTCAAGATTCAGAGTGGTAGTGGCTGGGCCTTCGATAGTGCGTTGGTACATGACGCCTCCAGGATTACTCCACCGGTGCGCAAACCCGGAGAGTCCGGTACTAACCGTGTAACGATGGCGGTGAACCTGATGCCCGGTTTTCCACTGGCCAAGGTTGAGAGTGCCTACCACCCAGTCAAGATAGAACAGCAGGGTGTAGGTGAGTATCAGGTCGCCTTTGCGGAAGGCCCCGTAAAGGCCGATCGTGATTTTGAGCTGCACTGGGTGCCGGCGTCCGGCAGTGAACCGAAGGCGGCGCTATTTACGCAACAGCACGAGGGGAGAAACTATGCGCTGCTGATGTTGATGCCGCCGGGACGTGAGGTGCTCGACCGCATCGCGACACAGCGCGATATTACCTTTGTGATCGATACCTCCGGTTCAATGGGTGGAGAGTCGATACGTCAGGCACGACAGGCGCTGCTGGTGGCACTCGATCGCTTACGCAGTGGTGATCGGTTTAATGTGATTCAGTTCAACTCCACTACTAGCGCACTCTTCCCGATGTTGGTTGAGGCGAGTACCCATAATCTTGCCACCGCTCGCCGATACGTGGCGTCGTTGCAGGCTAATGGGGGGACGGAGATGCGCCCAGCACTCAATGCCGCGCTTGGGAGTGATCGTGATCGTAGCCGCTTTCATCAGGTGGTCTTCATTACCGATGGCGCAGTGGGCAACGAGGACGCGTTGTTTGCCCTGATCAAGGCACGACTCGATCAGAGTCGCCTCTTTACCGTGGGCATCGGCTCTGCCCCCAATAGCCACTTTATGAGCAAGGCGGCGCAGTATGGACGTGGCAGTTTTCTCTATATCGGCTCTACGAACGAGGTTCAGCAGCAGATCGATACGTTGTTGAGCAAGCTCGACTATCCGGCGTTGACCGATATCGAACTGCAGCTACCTGAAGGTGTGTCTATCGAGTCATACCCTAATCCGATACCCGATCTCTATCTGAATGAACCGCTGCAGGTGGTGCTGCGCAGTGAGCAACCACTGCCCGACTCGGTGGTGGTGAAGGGTAAATTTGCCAATCAGCAATGGCAGAGTCGCATCGGACTCGGCAATCAGTCGCAACGTTCGGGTGTATCGGTGGCGTGGGCACGACAACGTATTGGGCATCTGATGGATCGATACCGCTCAGTGAACGAAATCGAGCAGAAGTCGGCACTGAGGAGCGCTGTGGTGCAGACGGCACTTGATCACCATTTGGTGAGTAAATTTACCAGTCTTGTGGCGGTTGATGTGACTCCGGCACGCCCGGTGGAGAGTACACTTAAGCAACATGCGCTGAAGAGTGAACTACCTGCTGGCTGGAAGTACGACAAGGTGTTTGGCATGGCAAAGACGGCGACCCCTGCACAGTTGCAGATACTGATCGGTCTTCTACTAATGCTCGGTGCACTCCTGATCGTTCGATTTAATAAAAGATGGAGCTGATTCGACGACGCCTGCTCGCACTCCTGCTACTGATTGTGTCAGTGGCGGGTGGTTGGCAGTTTGGACAGGGAGTCTGGATCTATGCCAAGGCGGGTCTGGCGCAGGTGTTGATGGAGCGGGCGTGGCAACAGAGTCTGGAGCAGGGTGGGAACGTTAAGCCGTGGCCGTGGGCCGATATCTGGCCGGTGGCACGTCTGCGTGTTGAGCGTCTGGGTGTTGATCTGATTGTCATGCGGGGGCAGAGCGGTGAGGCGCTCGCTTTTGGCCCTGGACACAATCGTGATAGTGCCCAACCGGGTAACAACGGTACGGTTGTAGTGAGTGGTCATCGTGATACTCACTTTCGTTTTATGCAGCTTCTTCAGGCGGGGGATGCCATTGAACTTGAGAGTCGAGAGGGTCGTTTCCGCTACCGGCTGGAAGAGGGAGCGGTGGTCGATGCGCGACAGACACAGATTGCCAATCGTGAAGAGGGACACTATCTGGCGCTGGTGACCTGTTATCCCTTTAATAGCCTCGACAGCAGTGGGTCGCTGCGTTATCTGGTGAGTGGAACGCGGGAAGTGGCTGAGTGGTTCTGATTAATACGGTGGAGAGTCAGTCACTTAATTTGTCTGCATGCACCTTGGAGATCATCTTGTGTAATGGACCGGGACGCTCGATACCAAATCCCTGTGCATAGTTGATACCGATCGCTTCAAGTTCTATTCGGATCTTGTCACTGGTGACAAACTCGGCGATGGTTTTGAGTGATGCCGCATCGCCAATGTATTTGATGACCTCAACGATGGCGGCATCCATCGGTTGCTCGAGCATGTGCTGAATGAAGCTGCCATCGATCTTCAGGTAGTCGGCAGGTATCGATTTAAGGTAGGTAAATGAGCAGAGACCCGCGCCAAAATCGTCGAGTGCCACCGCACAGCCCAATTCGCGTAGCTGTCCCATGAATTCTACCGCATCGGTCAGATTGGAAATTGCGGCCGTTTCGGTGATCTCAAAACAGACCGCCTGAGGTGGAACATGATGATGGGCGAGCTGTTTTTTGATGTGTTTAAAGAGTGATTTCTCGCTAATTGTACAGCCCGATATGTTAATGAAGAAGACCAGTTTACCCGGTTCCAGTTGACCCGTGTGATAGAAGGTCGAGAGCAGTTCGATAGCCGTATCGATCACCCAGCGATCGATATCTGGCATCAATCCATACCGCTCGGCTGAGCCGATGAAGGCACCAGGGAGTATCACCTTCTCCTCTTCGCGTAGCCGGATTAACATCTCCCAACGTAGTGATGGTCTCTCCTCATCGCCGAGTGGGATGATCGGTTGGCACTCGAGAAAAAAACTCTCCTCTTCAAGCGCGCGTTTGATTCGTGAGACCCACTGCATCTCGCCGTGACGACGGGCGAGGTCGAGATCATCTGCCGTATAGAGATGAATGCGGTTACGTCCCAGCTCTTTGGCCATATAACAGGCCATATCGGCGGCACTCATCACATCCTGTGGCCTCTGATCTCGGTCATGAATAGATGCGATGCCGATACTCACGCCAACGGTGAAGGGTTTTCCATCCCAGATAAATCTAAATTCGGTGACAGATTTGAGGATCTCACCGGGGAGTCGCTATTTTTGCGGAAGCTTGTTTTGGGCATCCAAGCCCAAGCAAGCGGCAAATACTTAACGCGACCGTTTATGCCTACGGCGCCCGCCTTCGCTTCGCTATCCATGGCGGTCAGCGTCTGCGATATGCACGGCGTTGGATTCGGGACAGTCCTCCAGCAGAACTGCAAACTCATCACCGCCGAGTCTAGCCAGAGTATCGTGTTCACGGGTCTTCTTTTGCAGTAGTTCACCGAGCTGGATGAGGAGATGATCTCCCGCCAGGTGGCCGCAGGTGTCATTGACTACCTTGAACTGATCCAGATCGAGGTAGAGCAGTGCATGGTGGATGCCGGTCTGTTGCGTATGGGTGATGGTCTGAATGAGACGTTCTTCAAAGTGGTTGCGATTAACCAGTCCGGTCAATTCGTCATAGTAGGCCATATGGCGAATTTTACGCTCCGCCTCCAGCCGTTTAATTGAGATAATGATAAGAAAGACCAGCAGCAGAGAGATCAGGGGTGCTAGTCCATACAGCGCGACTTGCCGAAATGTGGTGACATTTTTCAGGATTTCATCTTTGTGCGCATAGAGCGTCGCCTGCCAGTCAATTCCTGGTAGTGGCAGGTCTCGGCTAACAAACCAACTGCCGGAGCGCAGCTTTATATCATCTCCGACTTCTTCCGATGAGAGTAATAGACGGCCTTGTTTTTCACTCAATATTGAACAGCTTCGGCCCTCCTGTGCCAGATTTATCAATGCATTGGCGATGGGTTTAAAACTATAGGTGAAGGAGAGGGTGCCGAGACGATGATTGATAGAGCTATAGACCGGCAGCCACCAGGTCAAACTGGTGATCTCCTCATTGCTACTCTGAGTGACACGTAGCTCACCATGCTGAAGTTTGGCCGCAAAACCGGAGGGGGCGAAGCGTTCGATACGCCCCAGCTGGTTTTGAATAATGCCGTTTTTGACACTAAATCGTTCTGTGCCCTCGTTATTGAAGTAGTGGACGGAGAGAAAATCGGGCTGACGGTGTTGAAGCTCAAGAAAATAGAGTTCCAGATGTCGTAGGTCATCTCGTATCGCCGCGTAATTGAGGCTGAGTTGATGAAAGCGTAATGATTTAAATGTTGGTAGCTGGGTAAAGGCATTGAGGTGAAAACGACGCTCTTCAAGAGTGTTGACCAAACCATCCAGCTTAGCCGTAGAGTCAATAATGAACTGTTCACGGTGTTGCTCGATCAGTGACTCTTCCATGTATCTGAATATGGTGACACTGCTCACGACGATCACAACGATGCCGATAAGGGCGATAAGAGTGATCGTATGTGTATGGTTTTTCACTTTTTGATACTCAGTGAACTTTTGCGTGCCTGAAAATCGCTTCGAATTTCGCTTAGAAGCTCCTCGTAGAGCTGTTTTCTCGGCATTACATCCCAGAGGATCATTCGATTGAAATAGTCAGTCTCCCCAAGGTGTAGAGCATGGATCTCATCAGCCGATAGTAGAGCCATGGTTTCATTGTTGGCTGGGGCTAATCCGGTAATTTGTACCATCTCTCGCTGAATGATCGGTGATAGCTGATGGTTGATAAAACGGTGAGCGATCTCGTTTTGTCGGCTGTTTCGACTGATCAGATAGCTATCGAACATACCCACGGCACCCTCTTTTGGAATTGCCATTCTAAAGTTTCGCTTATGTTTAAGAAGGCGCGCGGATGGATCGAACCAGCTATTCAAAAGAACTGCTTCACCATTGATGATGGAGTCGATGGCATCGACTTCACCGTCGTAATATCTGAATATTCTCTGATTTAGATTGAGCAATTTGTTGCGCACATTATCGAGCTGAAAACGAGTCAGGTTGTAGACATTGTCATACCCAAGCGAAAGGGCGGTTATCCAGATCAGGGAGACATCGTTCCAGAGCGAGATTTGGCCACTGAAACGCTCATCCCAGAGAATATTCCAGCTCTCAGGCTCTTCCGTCTGCGTTGTGTCATAGAGAAGCCCGGTTGGGCCCCAGGCCCACGGGACGGCGTAGGTCTTGCTTTCTATCTGACCCCACTCGGTATAGCGCAGACTGTGGTGGAGATCCTGATAATTGGGAATTTGACTAAGACTGAGTGGTGATATCAGCCCCATGCCACCGAGGATTTTGATCCCCTCATTCGAGATGATCAGAATGTCGTAATCGTTGTTCGATTCTGCCGCATCGATGATCTCATCGAGATGGCTAAGTGGAGTGAACTCAATCGTGATGCCTAGTTGCCGTTCAGCTGATTTGTAGCCAATAGTCTTCCCCCTGTTGATTGGGTCGGCATAAACGTCCCAACCTGCGATGCGCAGTAGTGTGGGCTTTTTGCCGAGCGCGTCTTCAGCTACAACGCTGTGTGCAGAGAGAGTGAATAGGAGCAGGATGAAAAAACTGATGCTCCAGAGTGATCTACGCATGATCGGCATACCGATTCGAATCACCTTTCCAGCTGGTTATTGGTTGTTATTCTCGTTAATGTTACATAGTTCAGAATATATATCACTGCAAATTCTGTAGGGCTATTTACACCTGGAACAGTCTGTAAGCCGGGAGGATCGATTTCATTCGATATCTGTCCAATATCAATGCCTTATATTAACTTTTCTTACCATATTGTGTGGTATTTGTCGGGAGTTTGATGGTTATAATCGTTCTGAATTACTGGTCAACAAATAATATGAGGGATAGGCATGATTGAGATGAATCAGGAGTCGATGGGACAATTTGTAGATCTGTACGCGATCCCCTGGGGTATTAAGCTGGTGACGGCACTGGTGATCTTTATCATTGGTCGATGGATTGCCAAGAGTGTCGTCTCGATGATGCGCAGGTTGATGGGACGTTCGAAGATGGACGATATCCTGATCAACTTCCTCGGCTCGATCACCTACGCCGTGTTGATGGTGGCGGTGGTAATCGCAGCCCTCGATCAGCTTGGTGTGAATACCACATCACTTCTGGCCATCATGGGTGCCGCCGGTTTGGCCGTGGGTCTGGCGCTCAAAGACTCACTCTCTAACTTTGCAGCGGGCGTGATGATCATCATCTTCCGCCCCTTCAAGATGGGCGACTTTGTCGAGGTGGCAGGGGTCTCCGGCGTGGTTGAGGAGGTGCGTATCTTTAGCACCCAGCTCAAGACCGGCGATAACCGAGAGATTATCGTGCCCAACTCCAATATCTACGGCGGTACCATCGTGAACGTCTCTGCTCGCCCAACTCGCCGCATCGATATGGTGTTCGGCATTGGATATGACGACGATATGCGCAAGGCACGCGATATCATGGAGAAGATCATGGCTGCTGATGAGCGCATTCTTGCCGAGCCTGCAGCAGCGGTCAGCGTCGCTGAGCTGGCCGACAGCAGCGTCAATTTCAATGTCCGTCCCTGGGTAAAGAGTGGCGACTACTGGGCGGTGCGCTCTGACCTGCTGGAACAGATCAAGATCGCCTTTGATGAAAATGGCATCTCGATTCCCTATCCACAGACTGATATTCATGTTGTAGAGCAGTCTGTAGCCTAATCTTCATTTGTTTTGACCCAATAATATTTTCACTCGACTGCTAACACCCCGGACACCCCTTTTAGATTGGGTGCATGGGGTGCTAGCGGCCTCAAGTCGAATTGTTTTTCTAAAGTATTCCTTTTCGCTGACGATAACCCTGTGTGAGAACCCCCCATTTGCGTTGTTAAGGGGGGCGGGTGTCATTGGGACCACTGCTAAGACAGTGTGCGTGTAGGGATACAATGAAGATAAATACCAACATAGCGTCGATTAATGCGATACGGCTTTCGGGTCGTAACGATGGCGGTATGGCAAAGACGATTCAGCGACTCTCCTCAGGTCTGAGGATCAACGGTGCATCTGATGATTCAGCGGGTCTGGCGATCTCTAATCGCATGACCAGTCAGATCCGCGGTATGGGTCAGTCTATCCGTAACATAAATGACGGTATCTCAATGATGCAGACAGCCGAGGGCGCGCTCGCTGAGGTGACCAATATGCTCCAGCGCGGACGTGAGCTGGCGATTCGTGCTGCCAACGGTTCCCTCTCATCCTCAGATCGTCGTAGCTTGCAGCAAGAGGTCAATCAGCTTCAGGGTGAGATTGACCGGATTAGTAACTCCACAAGCTTTAATGGCATCAAGATCTTCAATGGCGAGAGTAACGGTGTAAACATTGTTGATGCCGGTACCTCTGAGAGCGTCGCTTATGCTCAGGAGAAGGAGAAAATTCTTGAGAATATGAAGCGCTCCTGGCTTGAACAGAGTGAGGATCTCATCTCCACCTACTTTGGTATTGATGCAAACGATGTCGATATAACCATCAATTTCCTTGATCCTGGGGAGAATGAGCTCTCGGGATCTGCCGCCTATGTCGCTTCAGGCTTTACCAATAATGGTGATGGAACCTTTACGCTCGCCTCGATGACACTCAATGTTGATGTAGAGGCCGCACTGAGTGCCAATGCGACTGAGTGGCCAAATAGCTCGATGGATCAGCTCGTTTCACACGAGATGGTACACGCCGTCATGGATGCCACTATGCAGACTCCAAATCTTGAAAAGTGGTACAAGGAGGGGGCAGCCGACTTCCTGCCGGGTGCCGATTCACGGGTTGCTAGCGTATTGAATGGTGGCACTACAGCACAGGAGCTGGTCGATAATGTGGATAACCTGCGCAGTACCACTGCGTGGGATGTCACGACACTCAACTACGCAACATCCTATACGGCGACCTCCTATCTGCATACCAGACTCGGAGATGAGGGGGTGAAGGGTGTCATGGAGTACCTCAGCGCAGATCCGAATAACGATTTGGACAGCTTCTTTGCTCAGGCAGGCATGCGCAATGTTGAGGATACGGCAGATATCACCAATACGGATGAGTTCATTGCAGACTTCAAGGCGCACGGCGCAGATTTTGTTAATAATACCGGTGATTTTGATGGTACAGGCCTGGTACTGAGTAATGATGATACCGGTGGCATCGGTGGTGCCGACTCGGATGCTGGTACGCGAAATACCAGTTGGGATGGGACGATCCCCGATGTCGATAACTTCACCGAAAACCCCCTAAGTGGTTTCAATGAGACCTATCCGGAGATCTACACCTCGGGTAAGAAGTTACTGCTAAAGACCTCTACTCAGGTCTCATTCCACGTTGGGGCGGAAGCGAATCAGTCACTTTCGGTGACCTTAAAGAGTGTTCACACAACGACGCTGGGTCTCGATAGCGTGGATCTGGTTGATGATGCCCAGGGGGCTATAGAGAACTTCGACCTGGCGCTTGATGCCATTAGTGCGGAACGGGCGCGTCTGGGATCAACGCAGAACCGCATGGAGTACGCCGCCTCATCAATGATGACATCGACAGAGAACCTGAGTGCCAGTCGCTCACGCATTCTCGATACAGACTATGCAACAGAGATGGCGGAGCTGACCAAGGGGCAAATATTGCGCCAGGCCGGTGTAGCAACACTCAGTCAGGCCAATGCCGTGCCACAGTTGGTGCTCAATCTACTTCGTTAAATCGGTCTGAAAGCAGGCATTTCTAAGCTTTTCTCATTGCGCGAAAGCCGATTCTGGTTTAATCTTGCGCGCTTCAATTCGGAAGTGGTTTACACCCAAAATCTCATCTAGGCGGGTGTCTCGACCAATAATTGATCTTCTGGAGAGGTGTCCGAGTGGCCGAAGGAGCACGCCTGGAAAGTGTGTATACGGCAACGTATCGAGGGTTCGAATCCCTCCCTCTCCGCCATATATAATAATCTTTTATAATAAAAACAAGTGGATAGTGGTTTTGGTCGGTGTCTGGCCCCCCAATTAGTCCCCCAGTTTGCGTCTATAGTCCCAAAACAATCCTTTCATGGTTTGGTCTTCGTGGTTTCTTTCATAGAGAACCTTCTGCAGTTTTACTTCAAGTAGTTTTCTAGTGTCCCTAAGTGTAAAACCAGCGCGGTTTGGTGATCGAAGCTGAAGGCATGCTCTCGTGGGCTATTTGAGACTGTGCTGTGTAATCATCCTGGAAGTTATATAGCACCATTCTGTGGGATTGATGTCTATGCCAGTCCATTAAACGTGTCGCAGTTCTCTGGGCGGCAAATACCAACGGAGCAAGGTGCAGGCACAGCGTACAATCAGAGGGCCACCTTAGGTGTCTATGGCATTGTGTTCAGCCCTCCCTGGAGAATCCGCATAGTGGGGGCACCTACCGTAATTTCCTAAAGTCCAATGGCGATTATAAGGACTTCCTGGTGTTCGATTCGTTAGGCAACTACCAGTAGTAGTGGAGCATAGGTCTCGGCGGCGACTACCGAAAGGTTGTTGTAACTGACTGTTATTATTGGAATATGTTTTAATATATAAACATAGTTACCCCAAAAGTTACCCCTGTTGAGCATAATGTATGCGTGGTTGCTAGATATGGTGACACCTGCATCAAGAGACCAGCTTACTGTCGGTATGCGCGATCATTTGCAGTAGGACTTCCATATTATCAGCTTCCCATGTAACACCCTGTCCGATCAGGACTTCCCCTTGAAGATTAGAAGTACCCTCACGAATTAGCGCAACTATTTCATTTTCCTCGCGGTCTATGACGAAATAATCAACATTCTCAATGAAACGTTTGTAATTATGAGAACGGTCGGGGTGTTTTATGACTTGCGATTTATCAAGAACGTCATATTTATCGCGGGGCGAGAAGCGGGATGGCCATTCTTTCGCTGACCGCCATGGATAGCGAAGCGAAGGCGGTTAGTCCGCGATAGTCGACGCCGTCTGCCTATTCGTAGTTGAGAGCGCGAGCGAACGACGA
>NZ_MPRL01000062.1:0-20479 GCF_002020875.1 Solemya pervernicosa gill symbiont
GGCGCCGCAGGCATAAACGGTCGCGTGAAGTTTTTGCTGTTTGCTTGGGCTTGGATGCCCAAAACAAACTCTCGCAAAAATAGCGACTCCCCTACAGTGTTCCCTGCTGCTCAATGAGTTGATGGAGGTTGCGAAGGAGCACTTCCGCAATGAAGAGGCCTACCTTGCCAAGGTGAAATATCCAGATTTGGCTGAGCACGCGATATACCATAACGAGATGTTGCTCAAAGCGTTTCAGGTAAAACAGATCTGCGAAGGGTTTGAAGAGGCGCATGACGTCAATGCATGCTTCGATGAGCTGGTGAAATTTCTGATCGATGATGTACTGATGGGTGATCTCAAGTTCAAGTCCTATCTGGAGTATGAGGGCTATATAAATAGGTACCATTAGTCGTTAGAGTTATCGGATGGTAAGCACCCCATCAAAATCTACCGCGTTGCTACTGGCACTATTCTCAACCGCACTCTCCGCTGAGGTCACGACCTCTGTCGAGAAGGATACAGGCCTCCGTGGCTGGACATGGCAGGAGTCAGGCGTCTCGTTACAGCTGGTGCAACGCCTCCCCGATCAGACACGCGCCTTCTTTCAGGGGCGTGGTTTCTCCACTGAAGATGCCGATACCATAGGGCGAGCCTGTGTCTTTCAGACAATTTTCCGCAACGATGGTAAGCAACTGCTCGACTATGATGTCGATCAGTGGCAGGTCGTACAGGGTGGAAAATCGCGTTCGGTGGTGACGCGAGAGCAGTGGGACATACTCTGGAAGCAGCGGGGTGCAACGCAGGCGGCACGCATCGCCATGCGCTGGTCGCTATTACCGACGCAGCAGCAGTTCAAACCGGGTGACTACAACTGGGGTATGAGCAGCTACGGTCTGCCGCCGGGAGCGCACTTCGACCTCTCTGTTGAGGTCATGCTTGATGGTCAACGGGTGAGTGCCACCATCAACGATATCGAGTGTGCGGTGGATCGCGCGCTTTAAAAACACCTGGAGTAATTGATGCGAAAAATTATCATTTCACTACTGCTGCTATTGAGTGTCGGAGCTGCCTCTGCCGAGATGGGCAACGGCCTGACGGCCTTTCCCAACAAACCCGTGGCCTCCAATTTTCTGCTCAACGATCTCGATGGTAATCAACATCGTCTCTCCGACTATCGTGGCCGGGTGGTAGTGATCAACTTCTGGGCAACCTGGTGTCCGCCCTGTCGTGAAGAGATGCCGTCGATGCAGCGTGCTTCAGAAATCTTGAAGGCCGATAACATCGAGCTTCTAGCGATCAATGTGGGTGAGGATGAGGAGACGGTGTTCCAGTTCACCGCCAACTATCCGGTTGAGTTCCCACTGCTGCTCGATACCGATTCCAAGGTGATCGGTGGCTGGCCGGTGCGCGGTCTGCCGACCACCTTTGTGGTCGATCCCAAGGGGCGGGTTGCCTATCAGGCCATTGGTGGTCGCGCCTGGGATGATCCCGAACTACTGGCGAAGATTCGAGCACTGAAATAGTCGTCGTGGAGGGTGTGCCATGCAGCCGCAGAGTTGAGGATGAGAGTAAGCAGGGTCATCGCCGCGATCTGATTCGTAGTCTGCTATTGGGTGCGCTGCTGGCAGTGATGTTGTTGCTCAATCTTGGCGGTGCGCTCGATAAGGGCGATCTGACTGAGTATGTCGAGACCACCTCGGAGCGCACACTCGCCTCCTTTGCCATCGCTCGGGTGATCAATGCCGGTATCTCGGTGATCCAGGCGGCTGAGATCGGTGTCTCTATTGGTGTCAGCGCCAACATCAAACCGGGCGAGGTGCTCGACCCGATTAACGATCTGGTCGAACGCTTCTCGCTGATGATGCTGATCTCAGCGACCGCCTTCTGGATCCTGCGTATCTTCGGTGAACTCCTCTACGATCCGGCGTTACTGATCTCCCTGGGCGTACTCTATGTTGTGGGGCTGGCGGCGCTGATCTCCGGCGCAAGCTCACTGCAAAGGGTCGGCAACCTGCTCCATCGCATGACCGCCATTATCTTTGCTGCGGTTATCTTTGCAGTGCTCACACCGATCGCAGTCGATCAGCTCCACAGTGCGGAGTTTGTACAGAGTAACTATCAAGACTCACTCGCCAATCTCATCCAGGCGGGTGATGGCATCGAATCGTTAGCCGGGCACTCTAGCGGCTGGGATATCGGCAAGCGCCTGGAGGAGTCGCTACAGGAGGCGAAGAAGATATCAGAGCAGGTGACCAAGGAGCTGGTTATACAGCTGGCGGTGGTTGTATTGGAGGCGATTTTGCTGCCACTGATGATGCTCTGGCTGACCAGTCGCTTTATCGGTTATGAGCTGCGACGCATCTGGATGGCGTGACCGTTGGTGGTAACCCTTCGAGGTGACTGAATATTTGTCTGTTGGTGCCATACTTAAGGGATGGCCTATTGAGGCGTTTAGACAGGTAACGAAATGCACAATCCGATTACCAGGGCGCTAGCTAGCGTCTGGAATGAGATAGGGACACTGTTTGCCGAGGGAGGGCTATCGAAACAACAACTGATTCCACTGCTCTATACGAGGAGTCACGGCCACTATCTGGCACGGCATCGCTCCGCGGTCATTAACCGGCGGGTTCGACTCTTCGCGGTTCTCTTTGCACTACTCTTCATCCCCTGGATCGGGGTCGATTACCAGATGCTGCCGTCACCGCTGGCGGCTGATATCGCCGTGTTGCGCCTGGTCTCGACAGTGATCTTCCTGGCGGTAGGTTTATCGGTGACAGCAGAGAATCGCTGGAACCATGCGGGTATTCGCCTGGTTGTCCTGATGGCGGTACCACTGATTTTCTATCTACTGGTACAACGTCTCTCATCCAATGTCGTAGTCGATGGTTACGGTACGGTACTGATCGAGATCTACAACCTGCTCCCCTTCCTGGTGGTGGCGGGTCTGGCGATCTTTCCACTCACCATATCCGAATCGATGAGCATTGGAATCATTAGTCTGGTGGTGATGGGAGTGGGGCAGCAGATTTCAGATAACCACCATCTACACGCCTTTCTACCGGCGGCGTGGATACTCTTTCTGCTGCTCTGTGTCTGCGTGATGTCTGCGGCGACCCAGCTCAACTACATGACCTCACTGATGCGCCGGGTCAACATTGATCCGCTCACCGGTGCCTTCACTCGTCAGAGTGGTCAGGAGTTGATTGATCTCTACTTTCTACTGGCCATGGAGCAGCAGCGCCCCTTCACCATCATGTTTCTCGATCTTGATCACTTCAAACAGATCAATGATAACTGCGGGCATGATGCGGGTGATGCGGCGCTTAAGTCTGCGGTGGAGAACTTGAAGCACCATCTGCGCCGGGATGACTATGTGGTGCGCTGGGGTGGTGAGGAATTTCTGCTGATTATGCTCGATACCGACCGAGAGAGTATGCAGTTGCCGCTGCAGCGCATCTGTAGTGGTTGGCTGGGTGAGCGTCCGGATGGCACACCCCTCACAGCAAGTATCGGTATCGCAGAGCGAATACGTGATGGGATCGAGGACTGGGTCGGACTGGTCGAGCTGGCAGATACGCGTATGTATCGAGCCAAGCAGGAGGGGCGTGCCCGGGTCGTCGATCATTAGTCTTCGTCCTCCTCCAGGTCGTTCATGCAGACATCGCACATTGTGTGTGTGATCGGTGTAATTGCAGCTTCGGAGAAAAGCCCCATATGGGCGATGGCATCCTCGACCTCCAGCCATTGTTCCTTGCCCACATCGACCTTTTTGCACTAGCTGCACATCCTGAGGAAGTTGTCGTCATGGTCGGCCGTGGCGTTGGCTGTCTCGATTGGTTCACGCACCTCTGTTCGAACAATGTGGCAGCGATACTCTACGGCTCGATTGTCGAGTGGTGTGATTTTCATCTCCATATAGCGCCGTAGTGTCGGCGCATCGCAACGGAAGGGGAAGCTCAGCGGAGTGTTATTGGTTCGAACCCGCTTTAGTAGCGTCTCGTGAATGTGCCGTGTCTCGGCATCCTGAATGAAGTCCCAGATCGGGCGGTTGAAGATCAGCTGGTCGGAGAGGTGTGGTGATTCGTTATCGGCAGCAAAGCTGCTCCAATGATCGTCAAAACCGCATAGGTGGTCGTCTGCGTCGATCCGATAGGTCACGGTATCGGCCGTTGTGTTCATTACTTACTCCCGGTTGTCGTGCGTGGGGTGCGGATTCAATCATCCGCACCCCAGAGAGTAGTACGATATTTGTACTCTGCCAGAACGTGGCGGTTAAGAGATGAAATAGGCGGTTCTGGCATTAAGCGCCGTGCCGTACATCGCCGCCACGCCGCACACCTCAATAGGTACCACCCACTCGTCGTCATCGAAGCCCATTAGCCCCAGTGAAGGGGCGCAGATCTGGAATACGATGCCCGACTCCTTGGCGATCTCGATCTGCTCTTCGAGTGAGGACATCTCGCCCTTCATCATGTAGTTGAAAAACTTGCGACCAAAACCACCGAAAGACATCTGAGAAGGCGCCAGGTCTCGGCTGCTGCCGGGCAGCATCATGTTGATCAGTTTGTGGGTGAATTTTTTACCCTTCAGTTTTGTTCCCTTTTTGATCACGCGGCAGCGCCGTTGGCCATCATGAAGGCAGCCATCGCCTTGTCGAAATCACCCGAGAGCAGAATGATCGATACCTTGTCCTGCGGGGTGCGTAGTTTGACCTCTTCAAGCTCGGACCTGAGCGAGGCGATCTCTTCAGCCAGGTTGCCGCCGGGCAGGGTTTGTAGTTCGGCTACTGTGCTCATAATTAACTCCTTGTTCTCTTTTATGGGCGATTCGATGTCGGTAAAAAAGATGGATCGGATCGCAGTGGTGAGTCGTCTGAAATCGCGATTGCACTCGATAAAACGTTGCTCTACAGTCAATCGCTATATTCAGAATTTATTAAATAGTCCGGCCATAAAAAGAACAAATCAGAATATTTTGTTAGTTAAGCTAACAAACAAGAACAAAAAGGAGTGGCATGTCGGAACTAAACGTTGTTGGATTGGTTAAGGCGGTGCAGCAGTTTGAGCGCAACGTCTCAACGGCATTGATGTACTCCGGTCTGCGTATCCCGCAGTTTCGACTGCTCGATAGTCTCGACGAAATCGGGGAAGCAACGGTCACCGAGATGAGCAAACGACTCGGCATCACTCGCGCATCGGCCAGTGTGATGATCAATGAGTTAATCCGCAGCGGTCTGCTGGTGGTCAATGAGAATGAATCGGATCGTCGCTCCTTTCAAATTCACATCAGCGAGCATGGCAGAAGCAAATTAAATGTGGGTAGAAAGGATTTGTCGGTGCTACGTAAGGAGCTATCATCCTCACTACCCGATGAGATGGTCGAAGCGTTAAATGAGTTTGCCGGATACTACCAACCCAAGCGGTAATAGCTCGTGGTGTCGAATCAATTAGATGAAGTCGAGCTAGCGGCGGGATGTGTCAGGCAGGTCGTTGAAGAGAATATTCAAATGCTACTGATTAAGTGAAATAGCCCGCTAGCCTGCGGCGGACTCTTTTTAGTAATGAGTGAAGTTTTTTCTTTGTCGTTTCTATCACTACGGTAAAGAGACGTCGATAGGCGCCCTCAGGGCAATCTAGTCGTCTCACGCCATGCCACCCATCACGGCAGTTTTTAAATAGAAAACTCTTGTTGTTGAGCATCTCAACCGCTTGAACAGCGCCGAAATCTTCAAACTCCGGATTGTTCTCCATGATCTTTTTGTCAGACAGCAGCAGCGTCTCTCCGCCCCACTCCCGCTGCCACTCTTTGTCACTATTGAAGTAGAAGAGGTGGGTTGCCAGCTTGCTGTGCATATCGCAGTGGGGAGAGACTTCTGAACCGTTTTCACCGACGTGCCATGCATAGCGGATCTTGAAGCTACTGGTGCCCAGAAGCCTTGCGATGAATGATCGATAATGCTCACCCTGTTCCAACTCTTCGATAAATTGCTGCCACACGGTGGGTAGCGCAGAGTGCTCAATTAAGCCAGTCACTCCACTCTGACGATCGTGGTAGATCGTACGCTCATATGAGAGATAGAGGCGGTTGTGGGGGCGTTGACCCCCTCGGGGGATATCCTGATGGCGCTCGAAGTGATCCAGCGGTGGGAAATCATGCATCAATTCGGTGAACTTCTGCGGTGTGAGCAGGCCACTGAAGCTGTGCCAGGGAAAAGGAGTCACAGCATTGAACTGCGTGGTACCCAATTCATCTAGTTGCTGGTGATCGATGCACGCTTTATTCATCAATAGAGTCTATTTAAAAAGTCTGTAAGCCATTATGATACCATGCCATAAATGATGATGAGCAATAGCTAAAAAAGACAACATGAACGCTGTTTAACTCCTATTAACGAAGGCTATAACACTCATTTTTCAGACACAGTAGTAGTGTTCGTCCTATAATGTCGGTCTGTTAATCAGCAGGTGTGTGTCGTCTGTCATGTTGTTCAATACGCTGGATTCCGCGCTGGACGCCGAGCGCGCAGTCTTCATAGGTTATGATCCAAAGGAGGATGCTGCAGCGAAGATGTGTGCAGCTTCCATCCGACGTCATACTACTGTTGATGACTTAATCATCATCCCTGTCATCAGGGATCAGCTGCTGGCCTATGGCCTCTTCAATCGCCCGCTCGACCCGCTGGGCAGTACCCAGTTCTCGATCACCCGTTTTCTGGTGCCCTATCTGATGGGGTATCGCGGCGTGGGTATTTTTTTCGATTGCGACATGTTGATTACCCGGGATATCAAAGAGATGTTTGATCTGTTTGATGCACAGTATGCGGTGCAGGTTGTAAAACATGACTACAGCCCAAAGACAGAGGTGAAGATGGGCGGTCTACCGCAGACGACCTATCCAAGAAAACAGTGGAGCTCAGTGGTTATCTATAATTGTGATCATCCTGCTACAAAGCAACTTGGAAAACAGGTTGTGGAGTCTGCTTCGCCACGTTATCTACACCGTTTCGAGTGGCTTGAAGATGAACAGATTGGTAGCTTGCCTCTTGAATACAACTATCTGGTTGAGGAGCAGGAGGGCAGCGGTGAATTACCGTTTAATATTCACCATACGTTGGGCGCACCACTTTTTCGTGACAAGCAACGGGTCGAATACGCAGATCTCTGGCGCGATGAGTTCAGATTGACCTTCGGACGCGAGTTTGCCGAACATGATTTCATCACCTAGCTAATCGGCATGGATTAGCGGTTCTTACGGCGGTTCGCTTTTAATAACCTGATTTGGTGTGAGACGAGTGAGCGAAGGTTTTTATACTGTAGCCACTCTATCCAATCGAACCGACGCCTCATCTCAGGTACACGCTGTAGCGTGCCCTTCTGAATATGGCCATTGCAAATCTGTTTCTCGATATCAAAGGCGTGTCCATGCCAGCCCTCAAAATCGAAGCCGATGATGAATTTTTCATAGTTGGCAAATCGGTCGTCGTGAAGCAGCTGTTCGATGCCGAGCAGGCCAGTGCTTGGCACTACTCTGGATGGAGTGGCGTTGTTTAGTCTGTTGTAAATCTCATAGCGTAATTCTGGTGATAAATAGGAGATCTGTTTATCGTTCCACGCCTGAAAATCGATGATGCGTTGTGTCAGCGTAATATCATTGTCTCTGTTTACGGCGGATGGCTCGGTTGAAGGCGGTGTATGGTAGTCATCACCCTCACGCATGACGAAGAGAATCTCTTCAACCTGTTGCGCTAGTGGATGGTCAACTTTTCGTGAAGTAGCGTATCGCTCACCCACTGATCCGATGTTGCAGACAACCAGCAGGTCGGTACGCGTGCCGACACCAGGGGTGTCGGCATTTTTTACGTTATTAAACCGCACCACCAGATCAGATGAATCGATGAACCTGTTGGTATAGGAGGGAGAGTAGGGCGATCCGAAGGGGCCGCAGGGAAAGAGAGGTGCGCTACCGACGATCATTAGGCGTGGCTTACTACGCTCTACGGACACGTTGCTGGCTCCTCGTTATTACGGTTGTTGGATTTGAGAATTATACCCTGCGCTTAACTCTCATCTCGGCACGACGAGGCCACACGTGACGATAGGTGCAGATTAGCTTTAGATAAAGTTGAGATAGCTGGTGGAAATGTCGCCGGAGGCGAAGTTGCCCAGGTTGGGGAAGAGGGTGCTCATATCCTCACTCTCCACGCCAAACCAGTTCGCCAGTGAAGCGTTGCACTGATCGACAGCGGTGGTGGGAATGAATCGACCGTTGTTGTCGTAGTCATCATCGCCACCCAGACGCATATCGACCTGCGAACCGTAGACCCCACTGTTGACCGCACCCCCCCACTATCAGGTTGTCGGTGCCCCAGGCGTGGTCGGTACCGTCACCGTTGTTACTCATGGTGCGACCAAAGTCGGATTGGGTGAAGAGGGTCACCTCGTTGCCCATGCCGAGTGAATCGATCGCACGTTGAAACTTCCACAGCGAGAGGCTCAGCTGGCGTAGCAGGCGTGGGTGGCGTTCCAGCTGTACTGAGTGGTTATCGAAACCGCCCATGCTGACGACAAAGATCTGCCGGTTGAGTCCGAGCCGTTTACCCAGTGATGCCATCTTGGCCACGCTCTCCAGCTGGTAGAAGAGTGAGCTGCTGATATTGGCGGTGAAGCCGAGGGTGGTGCTGTCGGGCCGACCGAAGAGTGCCTCACCGTAGGGGCCGGTGAGTCCGGCGAAGTCAGGCGTGTTGGGCCACTCGGTGATCAGCAGGTCAGACATTGAGAGCGCACCGGTCAGCATGTTGTTGTAGAGCCCGCGCAGCGGATCGCTGCCAGCGTTCTGCCCATTCATTCCCCGGAACAGCGCCTTGCGCTGAAGATCTTCACTACTGCTGCCATCTTCCATGCCCGCATAGGTAAGAATGTCGCCGGCGTTGAGATTGACCGGGGTGGAGGTATCGCCGATCAGCATACGATTGCTGCCGGCATAAGAGATGTTCATGCCGAGCGTATGGTTGTTGTTTACCCCACCACGCCCGATTCCCCACAGATCGGCAAGGCGGCCCGCCCAGCCAGCCGCCGAGAGATTGTCGGCCCAGCCGGTCTGAAGGGCGCGTTGCTGGTGATTGTGGGCGAAGAGAAAGGGTGGGCGATCGATCGAACCGATATTCGCCTTTGTGGTTGGCTCGACCAGTGTGCCGACGTTGTTGATTACTGCCAGCCGGTTATCGCTATAGAGCTGTGCCAGCTCCGGCATCACACCATTGAAGCCGAGACCGGTGGTGCCGAGCGGATAGACCCCCTTTACATAGGCGCTCTGCTGGGTGCCATCGACGTAGTAGGGGTTGCCGCTACCGGAGCCGAGCAGACCGCCTGCAAAGTTGGTGGCGAGATCGAGATCGTCGGCTGCGACGGTGAGGTTGCCGCGAATGTCGCCGTAGGTCTGGTGGCCTTGACCGATCGCCGTAGAGCCCGACTCATCGCCAATCGGCACCACCATGTTAAAGGCGTCGTTACCGCCAAACAGGTAGAGACAGACCAGCGCCTTGTAGTCGTCAAAGGCGGGAGTGGCAGCGTTGGCGTTGGAGAGGTTGAGCAGCGGCGCGCCGATGCCGCCCATGCCGCTGGCGAGCAGGGCGCGCAGGAAACTTCGTCTATCCATCTTGCTCATGGTCGGTTCCTATTTCTGAATCATGAAGGCGCTGGAGGTGACGATGGCGCGGATCGCCACGGTGATAATCAGCCGCGCTTCGTCATTGTTGCTGCCGTCATTAAAGTTGATCAGTGCCGTTCTCAGTTCACTGCGATAGCCGCTCTCCATCTGACCGGCGAGCAGCATCAGATCGAGATGGTCGAGCAGCGCGTCGATGGCGCGTGCCTTGGCGGTGTCGCCGTTGCCATCGACCGCCGCGTCGTTGATGGCGAGGTAGTCGCCGTTGCTGTCGCCATCCAGTGCCAGCTCGAAGATCGTCAGCTCATCGCTCAGGTCGGTCAGGTAGAGTTCACCCCACCAGAGATTGGCGTTACCGGCGAGCGCATCAAGGGTGGTCCAGCTCTGGATCTCGTTGCTCTCATGGTCGTGCAGAGCATCATCAATGGCGTTACTGAAGCTGATCAGGTTCGGCGGGGTCTGGATCTCCAGCTCCGGGGCGACCAGTCCGTTGCTGGTGAAATAGCTGTCGCTGGGGATGAAGTCGGGGCTGTAGAAGTTGAACACCGAGCGCGAGCGCAGCGGCATCTGTCCCAGCTCGGTGTCGTTGAACCAGTAGACGCCGGTGACATCGAAGTTGGGCTGTACGCCGTTCTCGTCGTATCCCGACCACCCATCAAGTGGTGAGATATCGAGCAGGCGCAGCATCGCAGAGAAGGCGAGTACCGGTTCGCGCGGTTTGCCGAAGCTCGGTTGTGAGATGTAGCTGGCGCTGCGCGCCTCATCATCCATCAGGATTGCCTTTACCACCGCGCCGAGATCACCCTTCACACCGCTGCCGTTGTCGTTGAACACCGCCGCCACTCGGCCGATGTAGGCGCTGGAGGGGTTGGAGGTAACCAGTCGCTGGATCAACTGACGGCTGATAAAGGGGGCAACGTTGGCGTGAGCGAAGATGATGTCGAGCGCTGCGTCGAGGTCGTCACTACCACTCAGATTGGCAGGAATGGTCTCTCCGAGCACGGTCTTGGCAGAGTACTCGTGGTAGGCGTCGGTAAACTCCATCGGCAGGGTGTAGTCGCCGCTGTTGGCACTGTTACGGCCGTAATAACTGTTGAGTTGCAGATCCCAGCCGGTCATCACCTTAGCCAGCTCGACGATATCCTCCTGACTGTAGGTGGGGATGAGATTGCCACTGCTCAGGCGAGGCGTGCCGTCGACGTTAAGCTCATAGAGGCCGATGGTGAAGAGCTGCATCAGCTCGCGGGCGAAGTTCTCATCGGGACGGGTCTGGGTGGCGGGGTTCTCCTTCTCGTTGCCCTGGTGCGAGAGGTAGATACCCATCGTTGCGCTGCGCGAGACCGCTCCCATCAAGTCGCGGAAGTTGCCGAAGGCGTGTTCTGCAAGGATATCGTAGTAGTTGGCGAGGCTCTCGGCGCGGTCATCAAGCGGCATCTCGGCGGTGGAGACGACAAAGATCTGGCTCAGCGCATAGGCGACGCGCTGGCGCAGCTGATCATCCCCCTTGAGTGAGTGCTCCCACCAGGCGGCGAGCTGGTAGTACTCCATCAGCCAGTGGCCGTCGCTGTTAAAGATGTCGGGATCGTCGTACCAGTCGTGGTCCTGCTGCACCATCTGTGCGATCTCGATGGTGCGCTCCAGATGGCTCTTGGTGGTGATGGCGTTGGGGGTGGCGATCGCACCGGTCACGGTGTCGCTATAGGGGGAGGTCATCGCGATCTGTGCATCGATCCACCCCTCAATGCCGTAATCGATCACCTCATCGACCGCCTCTTCAGTAGCACCGAAGGAAGACTGGCTGAGAAAACGCACTGCCGCGGCTTCGCTGACGCTATCGGTCGCAATAGTTTGATTTTGTGAGCCGCCAGGCGGTGCCTCACCAAAGCAGCCGTTGAGGGCAGGCAGCAGAGCAAGCAGCAGAAGTGGGCTGAGTTTCATGGCATCGACATATTATTGTGGGTGCGAAAAACGCGATTCGTAACATTTTATAGCGGCACGCCGTTATAAAACTGAGATGAGGCTCACAAACGGCGGTTATTGTGGCTGTTCGCCCGGCTCACGAATGAAGGGGAGTTCGCGGTCGAAGTACTCGTTCTCACGATTGAAGAAGCGGTGCAGGTTGTTAAGCGTGTAGTAGGGCTGGTCTGAGGCGAGGTTGTTGGTCAGCCAGGTCGGGATCTCTCCACCCGGCTCGCTATGGACGCGGAAATTGACCTCGATCTTGCCATCGCCAACTGGGATCAGGGTCCAGGTCGAGTCGACATAGGGGACGCGCACTACACCGTCGATTTGAGAAATATAGTCGGGTGCCGCATAGGATTGAATCGTGACGATCAGCGTTTCGCTATCCTGCGAGGCCTGTGTGTTAACGATCGCGTCGCGGTCATCGACCGGCCAGGGGGCGCCGCTGTAGGTGTAGTTGTGCACCTCGGTCGGACTGATGATATCGATCTGGCGACTATCGTCGACGGTGTTGACCCAGCGCACATGGCTATTACCGTCGAGAATCAGTGCGACCAGCGCCGAGAGGCGTACCTTGATGAAGGTCTGTGCCAGCGACTCGTTATATTTCGAGTCGGCCACGTCGCGTGAATAGACCGATATCTGCTCACCCTCGCGGATCAGGCTCCAGGAGTTGTCGGGCTCGCCAGCGACTGCCACCAGCGGCGAAAGCAGCAGTGCGATCAGTGTTAGTAGTGCCGACCTTTCCATTCCCGTTTGCCTGTTTTTTGCCTGAGATAGGCGTTGATGATTATGGCGCCGTGCAGCGCTAGCCCAAAGGGTAGCGCAAGCAGATAGATAACGGGAATCCGCAGTGCATGCAGTGCCAGGGTGAAGATCAAAAGCAGCGAGGCGAGGGTGACTATCGACAGCGTAAGTGTGGCGTTCTGCAGCATCGATGCAGTCTCTGGTGTGGCGCAGTAGGTGGCAATTGGTAGTAGCGTACCGAGGGAGAGAAGGAGCGAGCGGAGTGCGTCGCTCATGCAGCGTCCAGTCGAGGTAGCGTGCATGATCTCGATCGCATTTTTAGAGAAGCCGCGCCATATCGCCCCTAGCGAACGGTACATGCGCGTCTCGATCTGCTGATCGCCAAACAGGGTGTAGCCACCGATGTGCGCTGCCTTGATGGCACGGGCAAAGGCGAGGTCATCGCTGGTCTCACCGCGAATCGCCTCGTGGCCGCCGATCTGTTGGTAGGCGCTACGGCTGAAGAGCAGGAACTGGCCGTTGGCAAGGGCATAGCTGTCGTCTGGATCGTTGACCCGGTCGAAGTCGATAGCGGTGGCGAAGCCGAGAAAGACGCCGGGGAGGGCGATACGCTCCTGAAAGGAGATCACCTGTTGAAACGGAATCACAGAGAGAAATTCACGAGCATTGCTGAGTGCGTAGGCGAGCGCGTCACGTGCCGCGGTCGGTTTGAGATAGGTGTCGGCATCGACAAACAGCAGCCACTCACCGCTGGCGGCGGCCACCCCCTGCCAGCAGGCGTGTGATTTGCCCATCCATCCCTCGGGCAGCGGATCGGCGCTGATCAGCTGGATGCGGCTATCGCGTTGGGCAAACTCACTGACTATCGCCGCCGTGGCGTCGCCGGAGTTGTCGTCGACCACGATTACCTCCAACGCGCCTTCTGGGTATTCAAGCTGCGTGATACATTGTAGGCATTCACCAATATTGTTCGCCTCGTCGCGGGCCGGAATAATCAGCGAGAGCTTCGGTAGCACGCTATCTGCTGAAGCGTCGGGAAGCTGCTGGCGATAGCGATAGGTCTTACCGATGGTGGCAAGGAAGAACAGAGCGAGCGCGGCCCAGATGAGGTTAAGCGTTAATAACAACAGATCGGACATCTTGTTAACCGAATGATTGGTCCCTTTTATTATTGTGCCGTGATGGCCAAAACGGAGGCGTGGTGCAGCTCTTCTATCTGACACCCTTCTCGCTCAGCGTGCTCAACGTTGCGATTATGCTGACGTTGCTGACCGCCTATCTCTGGCGCATCCCCGGTAAGCTTCCCGCCACCCGGCAACTGCTCACCTTCCTCAGCGGCGTCAATGTAGTCTTCGTCGCCTTCTTCTACATCTTCTCGTCGCTCGATCTGGACGGGGTGAGAATAGCATGGTGGGCACTGCACTTTGTCGTCTTCTTTATCCTCTTCCTGATCCAGTTCGCCTACCACTACCCGAAGCTCCATTTCCCGAAAGAGGCGCGGCGCGTCTTCATCGTCTCGCTGATCGTCTCGGTGCTGGTCTATCTCTTCTACCTCTACCACACCACCCTGCTCGAGCCGATCTACGATCCGAGCGGCGGGCTCTTCGTCTATCTCGGCACCCACGAGATCAGCGTGCTGGTCGGCCTCGAGCTGCTCTGGGCGATGAGCCTCTTCGTGCGCCAGATTCGCGCGCTACGCAGAGAGGGAGAGGGTGATGCACTGCAACGTGAGAGCCATATCGCGGCGATACGCAAGATCTTCCTCATCCTGCTCTCACCGATCGTGCTGGTGGCGCTGATCATCCTCGCCTACCTTGATCTTGCCAGCTGGGAGATCGTCGGCCACCTGCTTGGCACCGGGCTGATGATCTTCGTGCTGCTCTTCACCGTCGTCTACCTCAACAACGCACTCGAACCCTCCTCACTGCAGATCAAAATGGTCGGCCTGTCGCTTGGCGCGATTTTGGTGGTGCTCGGCTTCTCCTCGGCGATCACCATGAACCTGCACAAGGAGAGCTATCTTTCGCTAAAGAAGGTCGAGATCGAGCGTAGCGGCAGTGAGATCGTCGCAAGCCGATTCGAGGCGCTGCCGGAGGAGATCAGCTTCATCGCCCGCGAGGGTGAGTTGATCTACCAGGCGAGCGGCTTCGATGCCGAGTTGAGCGGTGAGTCGGGGGCGTGGGAGGGAGCGTGGCGGTTCCGCAAACTCGAGCCGCTTGAACCACAGAGCTACTTCATCACCCGCAGCCTCACACTCGATGGAGCCAGCTATGAGGTTGGTTATAGCTATCACGGCTACCGGGCCCATCTGCATGAGATGGCCGAGCAGCTGCTCTATATCGTCATCGGCGCGGTGCTCTTCGCCGTGATCGCCTTCCCGCTCTTCTTCCGCGTCAGTCTCTTCATCCCGTTGCAGCGGCTGCTGGGCGGTGTCGACCGGATGGAGCAGGGGAGTCTCGATGTCGACCTGCCGGTTGGCGTGCACGATGAGATCGGCGTGCTGACCAAGTCGTTTAACACCATGGTCGGTTCGGTGCGGGAGGGGCGAGAACAGCTACGCGCGGCCTACGACCAGCAGATCGATCTCACCGATGCCTACAGCCGCTTCGTGCCGAAGGAGATCATCACCACTCTCAACAAACAGAGCATCCTCGAGCTGGGGCTGGGAGATAACATCAAGCAGGAGATGACAGTCCTCTTCAGCGACATCCGCTCCTTCACCACCATCTCCGAGTCGATGAGCCCGGAGCAGATCTTCCGCTTCATCAACCGCTACCTCGAAGAGGTCGGCCCGATCGTGCGCAAGCACGGCGGTTACATCGACAAGTACATCGGCGATGCAGTAATGGCGCTCTTCCCCGGCGGCCCCGACGATGCACTCGCCACCGCCATCGAGATGCAGAGCCAGGTGCGTGATTTCAACCAGCGCCGCGCCGAGAGCGAGGAGGGCTATGTCGAGGTGCGAATCGGCGTCGGCATCCACACCGGCGAGCTGATGCTCGGCACCATCGGTGAGCACCAGCGCATGGAGGGAACCGTCATCTCCGATGCAGTCAACCTCGCCTCCCGTATCGAGGGACTCACCAAGGCCTACAACGCCCCGATCCTTATCTCCAACGCCACCTATACCAAGCTTGCCTCGCCCGCCCAGTTCAACATCCGTCACCTCGACCGCGTCAAGGTGAAGGGCAAGACCGAGTGGGTTGAGATCGTCGAGGTGCTCGACGGTGAAGAGGAGATTAGAAGAGCCCACAAACTCGCCAATCGGGATGAGTTTGATAAAGCGGTCGAGACGTTTCAGGCGCGCCGTTTCAAAGAGGCGTTGGAGCAGTTCAACACACTCAAACAACGAGACGAGATTGACGTCGCGGTCGATGTCTACATCGAACGCTGCCAGCAGTTCATCGAACAGGGAATCCCCGAGAACTGGGATGGGGCGATACAGCTCTGATTTTGAATAAGTAATAAAACTCGTTAGAGTGTAGAAACAACAGGGAAATAGCCAGAGGGAAATTGGATGAAAAAGACACAGCTCTGTGCGTTCAAACAACAAATTCCTCAAATTGATGAGAACTATTTGCGGCATAACGCATTATTTGTGCCGTCCACATAATGTAATTATGAGAGCCAGCTACATAATCAACTGTTAGCACTCATTACATAACTGAGACTCCATGTTCACGAAAGAAGAAGTTAAAGAGTTTGTAATAAAATACGGGAAAAAGTGGCTGTTCCCAAATTTCTACAACAAAGTGACTTGGTATGTTTTAACCTTGGGCGCAGGGGTAATACTCATACCTACACCATTCAAGTTGGTGGTTTGCAACTGGATTATTGGGTCCTTTAATCTCAACTCAGGAAAAACTCTAACCTTATCTGAAATGGGGTCTAGCACAGCAGATTATTGGCTTGGCTTTGCCCTTGTTATTTCAGCGTTATTACATAACGTATTTTCGAAATGGTTGCTTCATCAGAACGACATTCAAGACAGGGTTAAGGCAGAGAAAGTAAGCGCAGTGGATGAAGCGCTATTTAAAGAATTTCTAGAAATATTCCCTTCTGGTTCTAGGTCGGCTTATCTCCTAGAAACTCATGATTTCGGAAATTCCTTTAGCCTCGAATCCTTGAAGGATATTGATAAGTTCGTTGATGAATGGAGCTGCCCAGAGAAAAATATTATAAACCCAGAACTAGAGGCTATTCGCAAAGAACTATGGAATAAGTGCCATGAATTTAGTTGGTTGATAGCAAAGAAATCCGCACCAACACATGGAGGTTTTCAAAGCGTCGTTCCAGATCGAGTCCGAGATGATTGGGATTGGCCCGAGTGGGTTGATAACGATGTAAAAGCAGTCAATGAGATGGCTTCTGAGGTCTTTTCATTGCATCAAGATTTTATCAAATCAATGCGCGAGTCCTTAAAGTGCTAACAAGCGCGTCAATTAGGACGCTCGCAAGCTCGCACCAAAAGGGTCAGGATCCATTGAAATGAAGTGTTCTACAATTAGATCAACTATCTGGTACGTACCAATCGAGCCTGACCCTTTTGGTTCCATAGCCGCCCAACTTTCTCCAAAAGGGGATAAAGCGAAGAAGCAGGCTATTTTCTATAAAGAATCTTTTTTAGAATGGTCATAAGCAATGATTTGATTGGTTTATTGAAATGAAGTTGATCTTCTTGTGTGCTCTCACGCTGACCGCTATGGATAGCGAAGCGAAGGCGGTTAGTCCGCGATAGTCGACGCCGTCTGCCTATTCGTAGTTGAGAGCGCGAGCGAACGACGAAGAATTGGGCTTGGATGCCCAAAACAAGCTTCCGCAAAAATAGCGACTCCCCGGTAGTTTATAAAATCACTATTTTCGTGTGTTTTTCCATTTGTAAAAGATGTTATTTGATTGAGTATTCTATGAGGATGGTTTGCTATAAAGTTATCATTTTTTAAAAATACCGCTACAAAATCATTCCAATATTCACGTTCTTGTTTACCTACAAACGACTCGATCAATATAGTTGAATAGCCGCTTTTTCTTCCCCAATTCTCTAACGCTTTTCCGCTGTCGGGATAAAATCGCCAGCAGTCAACTGGGTATCTATGAAAGTCGCCATTCGACGGTGCATTGATGTAAAGGAGTCCATTGGGTTTTAGTATTCGAAGCATTTCATTGAATAATAACCAAAAGAATTCAGAATGTTCTAATACAGATGAAGTAACGACAAAATCAACCGATTCATCTTCTAGAGGAATAGAATACGGATCAGTTAATAGAATATCTACACCATTGCCTTCAACAAAGTCGATACCAGTGTATTTAAAGTATTTTGGGGCTACAGAGCGCAACGATCCGTTTACATCTTGCGATCCAATTTCAACGATATGTTTAGTGTCTTTTTGATTACAATATGTTTCAAAAAACAATCTTCCGTGTTCCATGGCCGTGTAATGCATAAAAATATTACCTTTCAGCTTGTGGTGCTTTAGTTAGCTCACAAGTCTATCTGTAAAGAGACCCAGTTGTCTTCTCGAGTAAACCGTGTCGGAGAGCAAATATTTCAAATATTAGAGTATGATGCTCTCTGACGCGGTTGATTTTCTCGATAGATGGTTACTCTAGAATTAATAATACTTGTTTGCCTCCTTCTGGCGATCATCTCGATTGTTTGGAATACGCTGATAACGGGTATTTCTCCCATGATGAGTTCAGGCAAGGCCTGCCAAGCCATGCTTGCTTCAATTGACGGGACTGTAAAAGGACCATTAATCGACCTGGGTTCTGGTTGGGGAACGCTCGTTATCGCTCTTGCCCGTAAGTATCCCCGTCAACAGGTGATAGGTTATGAGCTGTCATTGATACCCTGGTTGGTCTCAATGATTTGGAAATATGGCTTACAACTGAACAACCTTACGCTCTATCGCAAAGACTTCATGAAGGCAGACCTCAGCGGTGCATCACTGCTATGCTGCTATCTTTTTCCTGAAGGCATGCTCTCTCTCGAAGAGAAACTAAAAGGCGAACTCTCAAACGAGATTCGAATCGTGAGTAACACATTTGCTTTGTCTTCGTTTCAACCTATAAAAGTCACCAAACTTAACGACATCTACCAATCTCCGATCTACCTCTATCACTGGGTACCCAGGTGATCTTTGACAGAGACAAAGATCATTGAGTCTTGTCGAGGTTGTAATAAAAAAGGAATTAACTATGAAAGTATTAGTTGTCGGTGCAAGTGGCGCTACCGGAGGACATGTTGTTGATCAGTTGCTTAGTCAAGGTATCGAGGTGAATGCGATAGTTCGTTCGTTCGATAGATGCGTTGCCTGACAAACCAAGCCTAAATAAAATTCAGGCTTCTGTTCATGGCCTGACTAAATTAGAAATGGCTGAATATTTAAAAGACTGTGATGCCGCTGTCTCGTGTCTTGGTCATAACCTTACGTTTAAAGGCATGTTTGGAAAGCCGCGTTTGCTTGTGACAGATACAGTTGAGTGTATATGTCAGGCTATTAAGTCTAATAAGTCGGGGAGCCCCGTTAAAGTTGTACTTATGAACACTACTGGGAACAGTAATAGGGATATACCTGAGATACCCCCCATTAAGTCAGCGTATCGTTATCGCGATATTAAGAGTCTTGTTGCCTCCGCATGCAGACAATGAAAAGGCAGCAGATTATTTGCGTACGCGAATCGGTCAGAATGATGGCGACATTGAATGGGCGGCTGTTCGCCCCGATGCATTGATCGATGAAAACAAGGTTACAGAGTACGACGTGAAGAGATCGCCAATACGAAATGCGATATTCGATTCTGGATCAGCTAGCAGAATTAATGTCGGCCATTTTATGGCAGAACTGGTCATGAACGAAAATAGTTGGTCGAAATGGAAGGGGCAAATGCCTGTCATTTATAATCAGGCACAATAAGGATGTTAGGGGGCAGTGTAAAAACTCGAAATGTATTGATCGTCTCGCAAGTGTTGGGCGGTGAGTTTTTACACTGCCCCCAAATGTGAATGCTGCCAAGATCTTTCTTATCTCCATATCTCTGTCCTGCATGGTTTTGAAGCGGAATGACCTGTACCAAACTGCTCTGCTGTGTTTCTCAATAGTGCCTTCATCTGATTAAGGGGTGAGGGTGTTTGATGATTTACCGGTTCGTAGAGGTCTTGTTTATAATAATTGATAATAATGATATCTGACCATATGCCATTCACGGTTATATCTATGTTTCTACTGAACAAGGAGTTAATGCAGTGATTTTCTTCAGAAAGAATAGAATAAAATCTAAAAAACAATGCCTATGCAAACAAGCCCCAGATAACGCTCATTATTATAAGTCTGCTATTGACAAAACACGGTTAGAAAATCGCAAGCGACCACTTCGTACAGAAATAATAAACTTCCTGCTATCCCTGTCAGAAGATGATACCAACTATTTGGAGATCGGGGTTAGGAACCCTGATGACAACTTTAATCATATTGTTGCGAGCAATAAATACAGTGTCGATCCAGGTTTAGAATTCGAAAATAACCCTGTGGATTATAAGACAACTAGTGATGAGTTTTTTAAGTCGCTATCTGAAAACAAAATACTTACGCCAGAAACAAGGTTTGATGTTGTTTTTATTGACGGGTTACACCTGGCGGAGCAGGTTGATAGAGATATTACCAACGCTTTTAACTATATCAAAGACAATGGTTTTGTTGTTCTTCATGACTGTAACCCACCAACTGAATGGCACGCCAGAGAAGAATATCGGTACTACAATTCTCCCGCGTGCGAGACATGGAATGGTACGACATGGAAGGCCTTCATGAAATGGCGTTTTAACCCCGATATATATTCGTGCTGCATTGATACTGATTGGGGTGTGGGTATTCTGACTCGCTGTTATCCAATAGGTACGAGCATAAACGAGACGAATTCATTTTTTGAATACAGTGAAATGGATAAGAACAGAAAGCATTATTTAAACTTGATCAAATTTGATGAGCTGAAGTGTTTGTTATCATCAAAGGGGGCAACGTGAACCTCCCCCAGTTTAACGGGTACTTTTAATAAGCGACAATGTCGCAATAGGAGTATCCAAATGACTAGAAAACGCAAGCCATATAAGACCTACACC
>NZ_MPRL01000063.1:0-17068 GCF_002020875.1 Solemya pervernicosa gill symbiont
GGGCGCCGTAGGCATAAACGGTCGCGTTAAGTATTTGCCGCTTGCTTGGGCTTGGATGCCCAAAACAAGCTTCCGCAAAAATAGCGACTCCCCGGGGTCTTTTCAGGACTGCTGCAAGCCAAACGTGCCTACATTCAGGTACGCCTGATCGATAAGGCGGGTAATGAGCTGGTGCGCGTCGACCGTGTGGGTGAGAAGACGCGAGTGGTGCCGCGAGATCTGATGCAGAATAAGCATGATCGGCGCTATGTGAGCGAGACGATCAAATTGCCAGCAGGCAGTATCTATCTCTCCGAGATCAATCTTAACCGTGAGCATGGACGTATCTCCGAGCCCTATATGCCGGTGCTGCGTGCTGCTACACCGGTTTACGATAATGGTGGTGAGTTATTTGGTCTGGTCGTGATCAATATGGACTTTGGGCGCCAGCTCGATGTGATTAAACGTGCGCAGCAGGGGATTGGTCAATCGCTTTACGTCACCAATAGCCTGGGTAGCTATCTGGTCCACCCTAATCGTGACAAGGAGTTTGGTTTCGATCTGGGTCACGATGAGCGAGTGCAGCGTGACTTCCCGCAGCTCACCAATCTATTCTCACCCACCAGTCACCGCACTATCGAAACACTGCTACCCGAAGATACGGGTGATAATCGTGTTCGCGTGTTTGTGAAGATTGCGCTGCTCCGAGATCACCCAGAGCGTTTTGTGACTGTGGGTCTCTCGCAACCCTATGACGATGTGATCGCCTCGCAGAGCACTGCGCTTGCCAATGCGATCGGTTTCTCGTTGCTGCTGATCGTGATTGGCATCGCTGCCGCCTACGCATTCTCTGGGCTTCTGGTCAGACCGATTGGTCTGGTCACACAGCGCATTGATGACTTCATGCATGGACGTGAAACCGGTTCGCTGCCGATTGAACGTAGTGATGAGATCGGTATGTTGGCACGTGCCTTTCGTGACCTGGAGCGTCAGGTGCGCAGTAGCGAAGAGAACCTACAGGGATTGAATCGTGACCTGGAAGGGCTGGTCGTTAATCGCACCCGCGAACTGACGCGCTTTAAAAACACGCTCGATCTGACCATGGACTGTGTGTTGATCTTCTCCGCCGAGCGGCTCGAGATCTTCTACGCCAATCAGGGCGCCGTTGAACAGGTCGGATTCCCGCGTGAGATGTTACTCAACATGAAACCGTTTGACGTTATGCCGCTACTTGATGAGGTTCAGTTCCGCCGATTGCTCGAACCGATGCTTTCGGGTGAGCTTAGCTTTACCAGTTTCGAGACGGTGCATCGCAGTAAGGCGGGGGTCGACATCCCGGTTGAGGTGTTGCTGCAGTACATCGCACCCGAGGGAGAACAGGCGCGTTTTGTAGCGATCATTCGCGATATCACCGAACGAAACCGGATCGATCAGATGAAGAGCGATTTTATCTCTACCGTGAGCCACGAGTTGCGTACTCCGCTGACCTCGATCCGGGGTGCGCTGGGTCTGTTGGTAGGTGGTGCTGCCGGTGATTTACCAAAACAGCAGTATGAAATGGTCGATATCGCCCACAAAAACAGTGATCGTCTGATTCACCTAATCAACGATCTGCTCGACATGGAGAAGATCACCTCCGGCAAGATGGAGTTCAACAACGAGCCGCAACTGCTGATGCCGCTGGTTGATAGTGCGATGGCGGAGAGTCACGCCTATGCACAACAGTTTGGTGTCGAGTATCAGATTGTCTCCAGCTCATCGACAACACGCGTCAATGTCGATTCAGATCGTCTTCGCCAGGTGCTCTTCAATCTGCTCTCCAACGCAGCCAAGTTCTCTGCGGGTGCCACTCGGGTGGAGATAGCCGTGATCGATAATGGACCGCAGGTACGGGTCGCTGTGACCGATTATGGTGGCGGTATCCCAGTCGAGTTTCGCAATCAGATCTTTGAGAAGTTTACCCAGGCTGATGCATCGAGCACCCGTAGCATGGGGGGTACCGGTCTGGGGCTGACCATCAGTAAGTCGATCATCGCACAGATGGGCGGGACGATTGGTTTTGAGACCGAGGTTGGTCGAGGTACAACCTTCTACTTCGAACTTCAGACTGTCTAAGGCGGCAGCTGTAGAGGTTTAACGTGCCCTGTCGGGTTGCCACAAAACATCTGCCACCCCTTCACCACGATTCACGACCCTTGCCAACACAAACAGCAGATCGGAGAGACGATTGAGATATTTGATTGCCGCCGAGCTGACGGCCTCTTCACGTGCCAGCGAAATAACCCGACGCTCCGAACGCCTGCAGATGGTACGCGCCAGATGGGCGTAGGCCGCTGCGCGAGAGCCGCCCGGCAGGATGAACTCTTTGAGTGGTTCGAGGCCCTCGTTGAGTTGATCGAGTAGCTCCTCGAGCGCATCGATCTGACTCTGCTGGATGCTTTCGCGACCCGGTATGCAGAGTTCACCACCAAGGTCGAAGAGGTCGTGCTGAATGGTGAGCAGCGCTTCACGAATTGGCCCATCACTCACCTCGGTGATCATTAGGCCGATGGTGCTGTTGAGTTCATCGGTGGTGCCGTAGGCCTCAACGCGCAGGCTATCCTTGGCCACGCGAGAACCATCACCGAGCCCGGTTTCGCCCTTGTCACCGGTACGTGTGTAAATTTTTGAAAGTCGATTTCCCATCGGTCTATCCTGCGGTTATTTCAAACCGTAGGCAACTGAGGCGAGCACCGAGCGGCCGGGATTGTTGTAGTGCAGTGCAGGCTCGTAATCGACATCGAAGAGGTTGTCGATCTTCAAGCGAAGTTGCCAACGTTTGACCGGCTCATAGGCGAGGCGCATCGAGGTGAGGGTGTAGGCGTCGAGCTTGTAGCTGTTGCTGCGGTCGTTATAACGCTCGCCGTGAGCATCGACTGTAAGACCGGCACTGATTGGACCGAATCGCTTGTCGAACGCAAGACTCATCGACTGCTGACTGCGTCGTTGTAGTGTATTGCCACTGTCGGTATCGCGAGGGTCGAGCAGATTGAGAGTGAGGTTTAGATTCCAGTCACTGCGCTGCAGATTGAACAGTGCTTCAATGCCATCGATCTGTGCGCTGCTGACATTGGAGGGCTGCCAGAAATCGTTACTCCAGTCGGCGTCGTTACAGATTGCCGAACCCGAGGTGCAGGCCCACTCGATCATGTTATCGATACGGGTGGTGTAGCCGTGTAGACCCCAATTACCCCAGTCGTGACGCCCCTTGAGTCCAAGTTCAAAAGATTTGGATAGTTCAGGCTCAAGATCGGGATTGCCAGCAGACCAGGGATCGGCGGGGAAGAAGAGGTCGTTGAAGGTTGGCATTTTGAAGGCAGTGCCGTAGGAGGCACTCAGTCGTACACCGTTAGCAAAGCCGTAACCCCAGTCAATATTGCCGGTGGTGTGGCCACTGCTGCGATCGCTATCGTCGTGGCGCAGACTGATCACCAGATCGTTGTTACCGTAGGCAGACTGCCACTCGGCAAAACCGCCAATGTTTTCCCGTTCGGTCTCGCTATAGGCGGTCAGGCTATCAACCTCCTCATGGGTCGAATCTATGCCGAGAGTCAGCAGATGATCATCGCCTAGCATCAGATCGTTCTGCCAGCCGGCGCTGATTCGCTGAGTGTTGAAGCGGGTGACGACGATATTGGCCGCGAGGTTATCGTTCTCATCACGCCCCTCGGCTGCCTTGAGCGTGATGCTCCACCAGTCGACCGGTGTGAACTGGAGGCGCGCCCCAATCGTCTGTTCCAGGAACTCGGTCTCTCCGGGGTAGGCGTCAAACTCGTTCTCGCCCTCGCTGCGAAGCCAGTGCAGCTCGATCTCACCCCAGTTGCCAAAGCGGTGACCGAGGGTGGTACTGACGCTGTTATTCTCATAGCCATCCTTGTCGGGATCGGTACCGTTCTGGATATCGATATTGTTGCTGACCAGGTGGCTCGCCTGCAGGTTGAAGTGGCTGCCGTTGGCACCGCCACTGATTCCGCCACTAAAGGTCTGGGTGTCGAAGCTGCCGTAGCCGAGTTCAAAGTTGCCGTCGATGCCATCCCGACCGCGACGGGTGAAGATCTGCATCACGCCACCGATCGCCTCCGAACCGTAGAGGCTGGAGCGGGGTCCGCGCACTACTTCGATGCGTTCGACCTGTGCCAGTGGAAGGTTGGCCAGTGCGACAGTACCGAGTGTGGCTGAGCCGACACGAATGCCGTCAATCAATACCAGCATGTGGTTGGTGTTGGTGCCACGCAGATAGAGGCTGCTCTCCTTGCCATAACCACCCAGGGTGATCAGCTCTGCGCCCGGCAGGGTACGCAGCAGCTCGGGCAGGGTGGTGGCCTGACTCTGATCGATCATCGCACGGTCGATAACAGAAACGGTGGCAAGGCTCTCGTCGACGCTTTGCGCGGTGCGCGTGGCGGTGATGACGATGGTTGGAATGGTGTGGTTTTCAGCCAGAGTGGGCTGGCTGGCCAGTATGAGTGTGGCCAACAGGCCGGTGATAAGACTCTTCATGATTCAAGTTCCCCTGCGCACGCCCGCGCAATTGGTGACAGTTGATCAGCGTGTGGATGGGGATTTGGGAGGGAGAGGGTCGAGTACCTGTCCGCACCCGTGTCACCCTCCGTAACACTGAAGCTCATGCAGCAGGCCGGTCTCCGGGCTCACGAGTGGATTGCTCCGAATCGGCGCCTTCCCGTAGTGAACTACAGTGGCATTGTGCCGATCTTCTACTCGTTTACCGTTGCGGGGGCAGCACCGGGATTGTCGATTGAGTCGACGCACCGGTTTCCCGTTTCACTCTGGAAAAGATATTTCCAAGAGCACCTGAAGCAGGCGAGACTCTACGTCGTGCCCGCTTCAGGTGTCAAGTTAGGAGGGGTGCCGCTTAATACAGGAGAGGGCATTAAGCGGCGAGGTGTTGGCTGAAATCAGGGACGGATCTGATCGATGCTGATTGCAATCGAGTCGGTACCGTTGGGGTCTAGCGGATCGCTGACTCCTTCCAGGTCGCCGCTCTGCGCGATGGCTTGCCCCGACTTGGAGAGGCGTGCGCCGATCACTACCTGCGGGAATGATGAGAGCTTCATCTCCGCCATCATCGCCTGGGCATCGCTCAGCGTTACAGTGATCGGTAGATCGCTCGCCTGCTTGCGCACAATGGCCAGTGGCATACGAGGCCCCTGAGCGGCACGAGCGTAGACAAAGAGTGTATCGCCGGGGGCTGCCAGTGCCTGCAGGGTGGAGTCGAGGGTGACGCTGACCGAAACGGTGGCACCCTCAGTGGCTGCCGGAGTAGCGGCTGCTGGTGCAGGATGCGCCGCTGCCATCTGGCTGTGCTGTTCGGGATTGAGTTCCGCCTCGGCCTTGGACAGTGACTCGGCGATCATATTGCCCATCTCGGTGCCGGGTTCAATCATGGTGGTCAGCTTGCGCCAGTGTTCAACGGCGACCGCGAAGTTGCCGTCCTGATAACCGGCCACACCGGCGAGCCACAGGCCCTTCTCTACTTCGGGATCGAGCTTGACCGCCTTGTTGAGGATCTCGGTCGGCTTGCCGCGCAGGTCACCACCATTGGCAACACCGAGCGCCTCGGCGTAATCGACCAGTACCGCACCGATCTCACCGTTGATGCTAACGGCGCGTGCGTAGGCCTTAACCGCATCGTCGTAGCGCTCCAGCTCCATGTAGGAGCGGCCCAGCATCACCCAGCCCTGCATATCATCAGGCGTCGCCTCCATGCGTTTCTCGAGGCGGACGATCATGTCGTCCAGGTTGCCAATCGCTTCACCGTTGTTGCCGCTGGCCTGAGCCTGCTGAGTCTCAGGTGCATTGAGGAAGGGGATCAGACGGTGTGAACCGAGCTGCAGGTAGAAGGCGATCGCCAGAATCGGGGTGAACAGGGCGACAGCAATGGCGGTCACGCGGCTGCTCCCTGCTGCTGCCTGTTCAACAGGGGCATCTTCTGACTTTTCAGAGATGTCGTAGAGCAGCTCATGTTCAAGCTCGCTATTGGCGGCATCGAAGGTCTCCTGTTCGAGATCCCCGGCCGCCTGTGCCGCCTCAAGTTCGGCGAGGCGTTCGTGGTAGATGGTGATGTTGAGTTCGCGACGCTGCGCGGCATCGGCTGTACCACGTCCAAGCAGTGGCGGTACGACAAACAGCAGGGCAGCTATGGTCATGCCCGCGATAAGTAACCAGAAGGTGATCATGAATCTTTCTCTTTAAGGATGTCCTGGAGTCGCTCACGCTCTTCATTGCTGAGCGGGGCGTCGGCTGTAGCGGTGCGACGACGAATGAAACGGATCAGCATGAAAAGCCCAACTGCGATCAAAACCAGTGGGCTGAACCAGAGAATGTAGGTGCTTGGTTTAACCGGTGGGCGGTAGAGAACAAAGTCGCCATATCGCTCGACCATGTAGTCGGTGATCTGGCTCTTGCTGTCACCTCGCTGCACCATCTTGTAGACCTTGTCTCGCAGATCCTGTGCCAGCTCGGCGTTGGAGTCTTCCAGATTCTGGTTCTGGCAGACCAGGCAGCGCAGTTCCGAACTCAGCTCCTTGAAGGTCTGTTCCTCCTCGGGTGTGTTGAATTCGTAGCTGTTAATCGCTGCGCTAATTGGCAGGGTAACCAGCAGCAGGATTGTAGTGAGTAGGCTTCTTATCACGACTCCGCCTCCAGTTTCTTGATCATTGGGAGGATCGTCTCTTCCCAGTCGGTGGAGTTGATAGGGCCGATATGTTTATAGCGAATCATCCCCTTGCGATCGACAATGAAGGTCTCGGGTACGCCATAGACGCCCCAGTCGATGCCGACCTGTCCCTTCTTGTCAAAACCGCTGGCGATATAGGGGTCGCCGAGACGCTTGAGCCAGTTGATGCCATCGGCTCGCTCATCCTTGTAGTTGAGGCCGTAGATCGGCACGCCCTCTCGGGCTAGCTCGACCAGAAAGGGGTGCTCCTGACGGCAGGCGACACACCAGGAGGCCCAGACGTTAAACAGTGTGACCCCCTTGCTCAGATCGGCTTGGCTGAGACGCGCCTCCGGTTGCTTGAGTCGAGGCAGATCGAAAGCAGGGGCGGTCTTGTTAATCAGCGGTGAGGGGACCTTTTTCGGATCGAGGGTCAGGCCGACGGCAAACAGCGCCACCAGCAGGATAAAGATTCCGAGCGGGAGTAGAAAACGGGCCATCAGGAGTTCGCCTCCACAGTTTTATTCTTCTTAGAGCGGTAGCGGCGGTCACTTGCTGCGAGCAGTCCACCAAAGGCCATGAAGAGACCACCAAGCCAGAGCCAGCGTACAAACGGTTTGTGGTAGACACGTACCGCCCAGGCGCCATCGTCGAGCGGTTCACCGAGTGCAACGTAGAGATCGCGGAACAGCCCCGGATCGATGGCCGCCTCGGTCATCGGCATCCGTTGTACGGTGTAGACGCGCTTCTCGGGACGCAGTACCGCGACCTCTTCACCGTCGTAACTGACCCGAACCTCACCGGTGTTGGCGATGTAATTGGGGCCCTGAGACTCTTTGACGCCGACAAAGGTAAAGGTGTACTCATTTTCGGTGATGCTGTCGCCAGCCATCATCTTCACGTCGCGCTCGACGCTGTAGGTGCTGGTGAGGGTGACGCCGACGACAAAAATCGCCACGCCGAGGTGGGCGAAGGTCATGCCGTAGTGGGAGCGTGAGAGCGAGGCGAGGCGCGTGAATAGCCCCTGCTTGTTGCGCGTGGCGTGCTGCATCTCCCTGGCAGAGGTGAGAGCAATCCAGATAGCCAGCGTGACACCCAGAATGACCGACGGTGCGTAATCGCTGTAGAAGACCGCGACCAGAACCACTGCCAGCAGCACGGCGGTGGCGAGTAGCCAGCGCAGCTGGTGAACAAGGACGGGTACAGATTGCTGTTTCCAGCGCGATAGCGGGCCGATACCGATCATAAAGGCGAGCGGTGCGGTGAGTGGTAGGAAGACGCTGTTGAAGTAGGGAGGTCCCACCGAGAGCTTGCCGAGGCCGAGTGCATCGATGATCAGCGGGTAGAGGGTGCCAAGCAGGATGACACCAGCGGTGACCAGCAGCAGCACGTTGTTGATCAGCATGAACGCTTCACGCGAGACCAGCTTGAAGCTGCCGGTGCTTTTAACCTGTGGCGCGCGCACGGCGTAGAGCACCAGCGAGCTGCCGACCACAATGACGAGGAACATGAGAATGAAGACGCCGCGTGCCGGGTCGGTGGCGAAGGCGTGTACCGAGGTCAGTACACCGGAACGGACCAGGAAGGTGCCGAGTAGACTGAGCGAGAAGGCGAAGATCGCCAGCAGCACGGTCCAATTCTTAAAAGCACCGCGCTTCTCCGAGACGATCAGTGAATGGACCAGCGCAGTACCGACCAGCCACGGCATGAAGGAGGCGTTTTCGACCGGATCCCAGAACCACCAGCCACCCCAGCCGAGTTCGTAGTAGGCCCACCAGCTACCCAGCGTGATACCGAGGGTAAGGAAGGCCCAGGCGATCAGGGTCCAGGGGCGTGACCAGCGAGCCCAGGCGGCGTCGAGACGTCCACCGAGCAGTGCGGCAATCGCAAAGGCGAAGGCGACGGCAAAACCGACATAACCCATGTAGAGCAGCGGTGGGTGGATAACCAGGCCGAAATCCTGCAGCAGCGGGTTGAGGTCGCGACCATCGGCTGGGATTGGCAGCAGACGCTCGAAGGGGTTGGAGGTGAGCAGCATGAAGAGCAGGAAGCCGATGGCGACGAAGGCGAGCACGCCCAGTACGCGGGCCACTACATCACTCGGTAGGCCACGGCTAAACAGTGCGACTGCTGCACCCCAGCCACTGAGCATCAGCGCCCAGAGCAGCAGTGAACCCTCATGCGCGCCCCATACGGCCGAGATGCGGTAGATGGTTGGCAGCGCGGTGTTGGAGTTGTGTGCCACATAACCGACCGAGAAGTCGTTCATGATGAAGCTGTAGGCGAGACAGAGGAAGGCGACCATCATGAAGAAGAACTGGCCGTAGGCGGAGGGGCGGGCTACCGCCATCCAGCTGCTGTTGCCACGGAAACTGCCGACCAAAGGTACGAACGACTGTACTATTGCCAGGGCCAGGGCCAGGGTCAGGGCGTAGTGCCCAAGCTCAGGGATCACTTGGCGGCCTCCGTTGCAGCGGCGCCAGCAACGCCCTCGTTATGTGCCTTTTCCAATGCCTCAGCGACCTCGGGTGGCATATAGTTCTCATCGTGCTTGGCCAGTACCTCATCGGCAACGAAGGTGCCGTCGGCACCCAGACGGCCCTGGGTAATCACGCCCTGACCCTCCATGAACAGATCGGGCAGGATGCCGGTGTAGGCGACGGGCATCTCCTTGGCGTTATCGGTGACGACAAAGGTGACGGTGAGGCTCTTACCGCGTACCACGCTGCCCGGTTTGACCAGACCGCCAAGACGGAAGACATGATCTTTAGGCGCCTCGCCGTTGGCCACCTCAGTAGGCGAGAAGAAGTAGGAGAGGTTATTGCCCAGCGCGTTGAAAACCAGTACGGCGGCGACCGCCAGTACACCCAGGCCAGCGACAATCAGGCCCAATCGTTTATGTCTTGCTTTCATTCAGTTTTCCACCAGATCTAAATAGTTGTGATTGGGAAGTCCCTATGCGGACTCCTTCTCCTCGGCTGCGTTGAGACGTGCGATGCGCGAGACGCGCTTCAGCACATCGGTTCGACGCTTCTTGACCAGTAAAGGTTCAATAATCATTAAAACTGCGGTCACCCCGAAGGAGCCCCAGACGTAGAGGGCGTAACCGCCCATGGCGAAGAATTCACTCACACTGTTCATGATTTGATCTCCTCCAGCTCCTGCACCCAGGTGGTGTTGCGCTCACGCTCAAGGATGATGCTGCGCACACGGTAGAGTGCGACGGCGATGGAGTACATCCAGCAACCGAGTGCCATGATCAGCATCGTAATCAGCATGGTAGAGCCCATTGAGGAGCCCTCCATATTGATCGATGCGCCCTGATGCAGGGTGTTCCACCACTTCACCGAGAAGTAGATGATCGGGATGTTGATCACCCCCACCAGCACCAGGATCGCCCCCGCCTTGTCGGCGCGACGGGCATCGTCGATCGATGACTGCAGGGCGATGAAGCCGATATAGAGGAACAGCAGGATCAGCTCCGAGGTGAGTCGAGCATCCCAGACCCACCAGGCGCCCCACATCGGCTTGCCCCAGAAGGCACCGGTCCAGAGGGCAACGAAGGTGAACATGGCGCCAGTGGGTGCCAGAGCGCTGGTCATCATGCCGGAGAGACGGGTGTTGAAGACCAGTCCCATCGCCGCCCAGCCAGCCATGATCAGATAGATAAACATCGACATCCAGGCGGCGGGCACGTGAATAAAGATGATGCGATAACCCTCACCCTGTTTGTAGTCGGTGGGTGCGATAAAGAAGCTCATGTAGAGACCGACGGCAAGCAGTATCACGGCCAACCCGGTAAACCAGGGGGCGAGTCGACCCGCCAGCGGGTAGAAGGTGGTGGGCGAGGAGAATTTGAACCAGTTAAGAAGTTTTGTGCTCATCGTTGTTTAGTCTGTCCCTTATCGTCAACCCAGCATCCTAACGGTGCGTGGCTCGATCGCCAACCATGTTCACTCAATGGATACTCGCAGGGCCGCAGCCGTTGCCAGTGGTGAGAAGAAAAATGCCACCACGCCAAAGGCGCCCAGCATATAAAGGTGTCCTGCACCGCCCAGTCCTGAGGCGTGTGCCTCGACCGCGCCGGCACCGAAGATCAGTACCGGTATATAAAGAGGGAGAACCAGCAGCGAGACCAGTACACCGCCACCGCGCAGCCCCAGAGTGAGTGCCGCGCCGATTGCACCAATCGCGCTCAGTGCCGGGGTGCCGAGCAGCAGAGTCAGTACCAGCACGCCGAGTGCGTCGACGCTGAGGTCGTACTGCAGACCCAGTACCGGTGCCATGATCACCAGTGGCAGTCCGGTTACCAGCCAGTGGGCGATCACCTTGCCAAAGACCAGCATAAAGACGGGTTGTGGGGTGAGCAGCATCTGCTCCAGGGTGCCGTCGGCGTGGTCGGCGGCAAAGAGTCGCTCCAGCGCCAGCATCGAGGCGAGTAGCGCTGCGACCCAGACGATGCCGGGGGCAATCAGTCGTAGCGTATCCATCTCCGGGCCGATACCGAGTGGGAAGAGGCTGACGACGATGACAAAGAAGAAGAGGGTGGTGAAGATGTCGGAGCGGCGACGCATCGCCAGGGTCAGGTCGCGACGGATGATCCACAGTAGCGCTTCAAACATCAGTTGCGCCCCCGTTTTTTCAGTAGCAGGCGCTTAACGTCGTCGGAAATCATCTCCACATCCTGGTGAGTGGTGAGCATCACGATGCCACCGCCATCGACATGTTTGCGGATCACATCGAGCAGGAAGGCGACCGCCGCCTTGTCGAGGGCAGTGAAGGGCTCATCAAGAATCCACAGCTTCGCCTCGGTTACTAGCAGACGTGCCAGTGCAACACGTCTTTTCTGACCAGCAGAGAGCACCTTGGTGGGCAGATCCTCATGGCCCGCCAGTCCCATCTTCTCCAGCGTATCCCACGCCTGCTTCTCGCTGATCTCGAACCCATCCAGTACGCAGCTGATGCGCAGGTTTTCGATTCCGGTCAGATCCTCTTTAATGCCCGCATGGTGACCGATGTAGGTCACCTCGCGGGTGTACTCCTCGGCAAGCGATCGAATCGACTCCCCGCACCAGTGGATTTCGCCATTGGAGGGTGAGATCAGGCCGCAGAGGGTACGCAGCAGGGTGGTCTTGCCGGAGCCGTTGGGCCCTTCGATCAGCATCGCCTGTCCGGATTTCAGGGTGAAATCGAGATCGGAGAAGAGCACGCGGTCATCGCGTGTGCACTCTAATGCGTGAGCCTCAAAGAGAGGCTCGCTGTCTCTGGTTTCTGCTGTGGGGGTCATGTAAAGGTCTTTCTGCTGCGCCTATATAGTGCGTCTTGTCGTGCCCCATTGTAATGATCAGTTGGAGGATTGCTATAGCACGGGTTCTCAAAATTATAGGGGGTGATTCGTAGTCTTGAACTCTGTCATGTCACAAGGCTGAGTGGGTGGCAGAGGTGGCGCAAATGTCACGTGACGTCACTTTGAATAGGGAATTAAATACCTTACTATCGGTTGGCTTTTTTAGGGACGATATCTGGGACGACATGAAGCTTAATACCAAAACAACACTCTTCTCGAGCGGTTTGATGCTGATCATGCTGGTAGTGCTGATCGCCGTGAGCCTGCTCTCCTTTCGCCAGTTCTCGATTATCTCGGCCGAAGAGCACGCCAAGACGGCTGCTGAGATGGTGCGCGTCGGTCTGACCGAAATGATGGTTAACGGTGTGATTGATAAGCGTAAACAGCTACTGAGCCGGATCTCAACGGCTAACGGACTGAGCGGTGCTCGCGTGGTCCGAGGACCAGAGGTGGCCAGTCAGTTTGGTGAGGGTCTAATCGAGGAGCGTCCTCAGGATGAGATTGAATCTAGAGTGCTCGTATCAGGCAAACCGTTCTATGGTCTCATAGACGTGGAGGGCGAACCGCTCTTCCGCAGTACCATCCCTTTTGTCGCCACCGGCAAGGGTGAACCCAACTGTCTCGCCTGTCATCAGGTGGCGGAGGGCACGGTGCTCGGTGCTGTCACCATTACCATGTCAATCGCCCATCTGAAACAGAGTGCATTGCTCACGGTTGCAGCGATGTCGGTGGCGGTGGCGCTGTTTGCGGTGATGATGATTGTGCTGTTTCGCCGCATGACCCGTCCGCTGGTGAAGACCGCGAGTGATGTTCAGCACGCCGTAGATACGGCGCTTCTAGGTGATTTTACGACTCGCATTGAATGCCTGACCAACGATGAGATCGGGGACATTGCAGAGCGCTTCAATCAATTGAGCGATTTTCTCGATGCGGGTCTGGGCGATATTCGAGACAACGTTGCACAGCTGATTCGCTGCAAACCCTCCGGTAATGAAAATATGCTCACCAATACCACCATGATGGTCGATGGGCTGGTGGCCGCCGCACAGTTTAAACAGGCGATCGAAGAGGATGAGAGTAAGGCCGAGGTCTACCAGCGGCTGGTGCGGGTGCTGCAGGAGAGCTTCTATCTGGAGCGCTTCTCGATCTATGAGGTCGCGGCGAGTAAAAACCGCATGTACACCGTCAGTGTCGATAGCGATGAGAGCATGGATTGTCGCTGGTGTGATCCCCAGATTCTGATCCGCTCCGAGACCTGTCGTGCTCGCCGCACCGGCCACACCATCGACTCAATCGGTTCACCACAGATCTGTAACGCCTTCCATCCTGGGGAGGGGAACGAGAATCTGGAGCATATCTGTATTCCCGTCATTCAGTCGGGCACGGTCGGTAGTGTGGTGCAGATGGTGATCGATCAAGAGGCCGGTGCCGACTATCAGCAACTGGTGCCGATGATCAATGTCTATCTGCGTGAAGCGGCACCGGTTATCGAGGCTAAGCGCCTGATGGATACGTTGCGCGAGTCGACCATGCGCGATGCGATGACCGGACTGCACAACCGCCGCTTCCTCGAGGAGTATGTGGAGACGCTGGTCTCCAGTAATGCTCGCCGTGATTCCGATATCTCGATACTAATGCTTGATCTCGACTACTTTAAGAAGGTCAACGACACCTACGGTCATGATGCCGGTGATACCGTGCTTAAAGAGATTTCAAAGGTGATGAAGAAGGTCGTGCGAGCGGCTGATCTAGTGATTCGTTACGGCGGTGAAGAGTTCATGATCCTGCTGCAGGAGACGGCAGGGGAGAAGGCAGATGAGGTGGCAGAGAAGATTCGTGCCGCCGTAGAGGAGCTGAAGGTGCAGTTGCCGGGTAACGTACTGCAGAAGACCATCTCAATCGGTGTCTCCAGTTTCCCCGATGATAGCGAGACCTTCTGGCAGGCGGTTAAATACGCCGATGTCGCCCTCTATAAGGCGAAAGAGCAGGGGCGTAACCGGGTAGTGCACTTCAAGCCGGAGATGTGGACGGACGAAGAGGATTATTGATGCGCTTGAGACGAGAGGTTTATCCGTGCAGGTGAAAGTTGATCGTTGGTGAACTCAATAGTTTGCTGAGGGTCCAGGCAGAACGATGAGATGTTCTAAATGGTTACCTATTGGTTGCTGAATTCAACCTAAGAGGGATTTATAAGAGATGAAGAAGCAGATTGTAGGTCTGGCAGTAGCGGTCATGGTTGTGAGCGGTCTGATAACTGAGGGCCGAGTCGATGCGGCTGACAACGAGCGAGAGGCCGTGCGGGAGGCGGCGCAGGGTTTCTATGCGGCACTTAATCAGCTGTTTGTCGGTGAGCTGGAGCCGATGAAGGCGGTCTGGTCACATCGTGAGGATGTTACCTACATGGGGCCAGGTGGTGGCATACGACACGGATGGAAAGCGGTCTTGGCCGACTGGGAAGTGCAGGCGGCGATGAAGATGGGGGGTACGGTAGAGCGAAGTGATATGCGTATCACCATCGGAACTAATCTAGCCGTTGTAACCGACTACGAGATTGGCAAAAACCTGACCGCTGATGGGAAGCCGATGGAGGTCAAGATCAGAGCGACGAATGTGTTTCGCAAAGAGGATGGTCAGTGGAAGATGATTGGCCACCATACCGACCTGCTTCCGTCGCTGGTGAAATAATCGTATTTAGAAGTCTCTGAGAGAAGTAACAAACGCTCTCTATGTTCTATAAGTTGATCAACAAATGAGGGGTGGCCTATATGGCCACCCCTCATTTGTTGGCAGTTTGTTAACGCTAAAGCCAGAGTGCCAGTGCAGCCATTACCAGCAGTCCACCGGTAAGAAAAGAGAATCTGCCTAGCAGGACCTTTCCACGTCCACTGAACTCTTCACGAATCACTTCAAGTGTCGCAACGTAGAGGAAGGTGCCAGCGGCTATCGCATCGAAACTCGCCTCAAGCAGTGTCTGGTTATTCTGTAGCAGGTAGTGGTGCATCACCAATCCGATCACAATGCCGATGGGTGTCATTAGAGAGAAGAGATAGATCGTCTTTTTCGCCTTACTCTGATCCACCTGGCCCTTGACGAGACTGATGCCCAGGGCGAATGCGGCTGAGCCCTTGTGGGACAGGATCGCAACCAGAATGATGATCGAGGTGGCCGTGCTGGAATCAACGCCGAGGGCGATACCGGCGATAATTGAATGGATCTAAAGGATGAAGGCAAGGATGTATGGCGTCCCGGTCTTAGCCTTTTGGGTGGTCGAGTCATCGGGGTCTTCAAAGATGATCTTGTCGAGAAAGAGAATGAGTAGAAAGCCGAGGCCGCAGACAAAAAAGGCGAGCGGGTAGTCGAGACCAGAGAAGGCATCGCTAAAACCCTCATTGGCATCCGGCAGCATATGAATAAGGCCAGCGCCGATAAAAATACCGCCGGAAAAGGCTGATCCGAGTGAAAAGAGACGTTGTTTACCCTCAATGCTTCCCCGGCCTACCGGGATCATTCCACCAAATACACCCACTGCAAAAATGACCAATATCGAGAGTATCTTGAGTGTCAGGTAATCCATGGTTATTTGCTCCGGAAGTGGTGTTTTGGTGGATTTGGTCTAAGTCTGTCGTAGTAAAACCCATGTATAAATAATGGTCAAGTAGGTTGGGTTGCTCTACTAGTAAAGGGTGAGTATGGGGGTGAGAGCGTGCCTCGATTTGTCGTCGTTTGAGGTGCTGGGTTTGTTATTCAAGTACTCTGATCGCTCGATTCAGTGGTAGAGTAAATCGAAATCTGAGATAGAGCAGTAGGGTCTGATCCCATTAATTAATAACGTAAAAGTAGAGAATCGAGAGTAGAAGATTATGTCACTAAAAAAACTAATATTAGGCGCGGTTATAGTTACATTCTCATCAGGAGCGTTCTCAAAAGAGACGCTAAAAATAATAACCTGGGAAGGCTATGCGCTTAAACCTATTGTCACTGCGTTTGAAAAAGAGACAGGTATCAAGGTCAAGCTGACCTACAGTAACAATGAAGAGATGATCGCTAAACTTCGTGCCACCAGGGGTGCGGGATTTGATTTGGCGCAACCGAGTCAGGATAGAATCGCTTTCGTTCAAAAGAAATATAAGATTTATCAACCCATTGATTATTCCAAGGTTGATACAAGCCTGTTAATTGACTCAATGGTCGCTGCAGTTAAGAAGAATACGGAGGTTAATGGTAAATCCTATGGTGTTCCCCACGTCTATGGGACTACAGGCCTGATCATTAACAAAAAAGAAGCGCCTGGAGCAAACGATTGGTCAGATCTGTGGAATCCAAAATATGCTGGAAAAATCTCTTATAGATTAAAAAGACCACTTTTGATTGGTGCTGCTTTTGCTATGGGAGAAGATCCCTTTGCTCTGTATAGCGATAAAAAGTCCTACAAGGCGTTGATTGACCGGGTTGAAAAGAAACTTATTACCTCTAAAGGGCTGGTAAAAAATTATTGGACAAGTGGTGATGCGCAAGTTGAGATCATAAAAAGTGGTGACGCCAACGTGATCTCTGGATGGGATGCCAAGGGCTGGGCGCTGCATAAGATCAATCCTGATATTGATTTTGTCGCACCTAAAAGTGGGGCCCTAGGTTGGATTGATACCTTCGCTATTCCGGCAAAGGCAAAGAATGTTAGTGCAGCTTATAAGTGGATTAACTTCGTATCAAAGCCTGAGAATGCAGCGCTTATCACTAATAGTGAAAAGTATGGTACGGCATCGAAGGATGCCGCTAAATATTTGGAGGCTTCCATTAAAGCCGATTTTGAACGGTACTTCTCAGAAGCGGATATCGATAATATCAAATGGCATCCTCCAGTTCCTGCGGGTTTCGACAGGATTGAATCAAAGGCGCTAGATAGGATTAAAACTGCTAACTAAAGGCTGAACCGGGGAGTCGCTATTTTTGCGGAAGCATGTTTTGGGCATCCAAGCCCAAGCAAGCGGCAAATACTTAACGCGACCGTTTATGCCTACGGCGCCCCG